>CAKKRA010000081.1 GCA_919902475.1 Nitrospiria bacterium | reverse complement strand
TCAACCACCTGAGGAATATGAGAGGAAGGATGTCGCCTATATTAAGGCGCAGAGGGTCTATATAAATGACAGGGTCAGGCAGGCAACAGGCCGATTAAGGCTCTCTATATATAATAATGATATAAGATTAAGATACGGCGATATCATAAAATTTGAGGCAAATCTAAAAAGGCCGAGAAGTTTCTGGAATCCCGGCGCCTTTGATTATGAGGCATATCTTGCAAGGAGAGGGATATTTACAATTGCAAGCATCAGTGAAAAAGATAAGATAGAGATTACAGGCAATTCTGGCAATATCTTTTTCAGAAAAATATTTGATATGCAGGGCAGGATAAGGTCTGCTATTAGTGCCTCGTTAACAGGGCCTCCTGCCGCGATATTGAAGGCAATGATTATTGGCGACTCCACAGACCTCACAGATGAAATCAGAGATGCCTTCATGGCATCAGGCACAACCCATATCCTCTCCATCTCTGGCTCTCACCTCGGCCTGATTGCAGTCTTTATATTTTTTTTCATGAGGCTTCTAATCGGCCTCCTTCCTGAAAAAACACTTTTGAGAATAACCCTCTATACAACTCCAACAAAGATTGCTGCAATGACCACAATACTGCCTGTGATATTCTACACGCTGATATCTGGCGCGCAAATAGCAACTGTCCGCTCCATGATAATGATACTCGTCTTTATACTCGCAATACTTGTTGACAGAGGAAATGACATCCTAAACAGCCTTGCATTCTCTGCCCTTATTATTCTTCTGCTTGATCCCCTATCCATACATGACATCTCCTTTCAACTGACAATGGTCTCTGTCCTTTTTATCGCACTGGCAATTGAACTAAAAAGACAGCAGACAAAGAAAGACGAACCTGATATAGTGAAAGCAAGGACAGACTTTACACATCCAATCAGGGAAAAGGTCTTTTTATATCTCTTTATTACCATTGCAGTCTCCCTCGGCACAGCGCCGATTGTTGCATTCTATTTCAGGCAAGTCGCATGGGTCGGATTATTTGCAAATTCCATTGTTGTCCCATTTGCAGGATTTATTATTGTGCCGTTCGGCCTGCTTTCATCGATTATATCTGTCTTTACAGGAATATTTTTCCTTTCAGGGCTTAATGAACTCCTGCTCAACCTCTTTTACGGCCTTGTAAGACTCTTTGCGCAGATACCGTATGCAGAGAGACACATTGCATCACCCGGCACATTCTATCTTTCATTATTTTATATTCTCGTATTTCTTTTATACAGACAGCGGCAGATAAACTATAAGGCGATTGTCTTCATCGGGTTAATGCTATTCGCACTTATTGCAAGACCTTTAATTTTACAGCTCAACAGAGATTTTAAGATAACCTTTCTTGATGTTGGTCAGGGCGACTCTGCTGTAATTGAGTTTCCTGAT
>CAKKRA010000080.1 GCA_919902475.1 Nitrospiria bacterium | reverse complement strand
TAATAGCAACAGCACTCCCTGTTGCATACAAGTAACTGATTGTTCCTAACACGAGGAGATTAAGAGCGAAGATGGCGGCTGCCGCATACTTGCCTTTATCAAGACTGCGCCATGCGATAACGCCTGCTGCTACATATGCTATTCCCATCGCTGTGTTGTAGACCAGAAGCGGTCGAAACACGATATATCCCGGATCTGAGCCAGTAAGGACACGAGCCCCTGCGATAATTGTTGCAAAGCCGAATAAAACTGCTATGAGCGCAAAGATCCCTTGAATAATTCTTACATATTGCGGTTGATTCAAATCAGCCTCCAATTAAGATGTCCAATCAGTTATTATCTGAACAACTATGGCAGAGGCTATCACAGGTTTTATGTTCCGTCAATAAAAAAAACGATTTTCTGTATCTAATGAATTTAATTGCACTTTCGCATGGACTAATATGTAAAAGTGAATATTACTCCCTCTGGGTTTTAGTTGTTAACAGCCACGCAAATTAAGCGATGTGAGGACGGCAATGATTTACACGCGTTGCGTCCCGAGACGAGGCAAAAAGTTTGCTGAACAGATGCCTTTAAATGGGTAACCCCCAATTCTCCTGATCCTATTTCTTCCCTTGATCTAACAGCCTTATAAAAAGTCTATGTCTAAAAGGAGATGATTATTATGCTTATAAAGAAGGTAACAAAGAGAACAGCAGGCACATGCAAGTGCAAGGAGTCCTGCTAATTTTTTAAATGGATTTTAAATCGGCCCTGGAACTTTAAAACCCGGGGCCTTTTATTTTTTGCGATAAGGCTGTGAGCCTAAAGCGTCCTTTTAAATGTAATTATTGCTATTGTTGTCATTGCAAAGGTAAAGATGAAGAGGAAGGCTATATCTTCCAAAATTGTCAGAATGTTAGCGCCTTTAAAAAGGATGGCCTTCAATGCATCAACAGCATACGCCTCTGGATTTACCTTTGCAAATGCCTTTAGCCAGTCAGGAAAGCTTGCTATGGGATAGACAGCGCCGCTTGGAAAGAAGAGTATAACATTAAGAAACCCGCTTAATATTCCGACAATCCTCGGATGGTTTACCCTTCCGAGGATAACAAACATCAGACTTAAAAGTGAAAGGGTTGTAAGTGTTACCACTAAAAATATGGCAGCGCACTGCTCAAAGCCTTTTGAAAGGGGGATGCCTGTCATTAACATGCTGACAGTTAGCACCAGTGCGGCAATAATGGTTGTTATAGAAAGGCCGCTTATTATAAGACCACCCACTATATGGGATTTTGATAAAGGCGTGAGCAGGTAGCTTTCATCTATTCCAAGGAATCTATCCATGACAAGATTAAAGACCCCTGTTGTCAGGGTTCCGAGGAATATTGCCATTATTACAACACCTGGCACAAGCGATTGATAGTAGTCAACCTTTGCATAAAGGTCAATGCCCCTCAAATATATCTCATCCTGCTTTTCACGGATTGATACATGCTCCTGCCTGATGGATCTTATAGCCCCTTCAATTGAATTTCTTATAGCCTCTGAAGATATGCCGTCAGTATTGTCAACAAAAAGGCCGATCTCCGGGGTCTTCTTTATGGATACCCTTTTGCTGAAATCGTGGGGTATAATAACAGCAGCCTTGTATAAGCCGTCTCTAACGCCATCCAAAGCCATCTTCTGGTCTTTGAGGTACATAATAGAAAAGATTTTCTGGCCGGATTCAATTGCCCTTAGATTTTCTATTACACGTCTTGAATAGGGGCCTGAATCATGGTCTATAACAACTATGGGAAGGTCTTTTAATTTTCCCTGAAATGAATTTCCAAGGATTACAAGATAAAGGATTGGCATGAGCACGCTCATTGCTGCTACAACAGGGTTTCTCTGGAATTTTCTCAGATCCCTTTCAATTACAGCCAGCAGCCTTCCCATATCTTCAGCCTCCTTTTACCTGCCCCATTTTAAAGGAACACCAGCGCCAGTTAAGAAGCTCACCTTCTTTGCCTCTTCCTCCCTGATAGTCTTTCCAGTGTAATGTATAAAAACATCCTCAAGGGACTGCTCATGTATCGTTGCAGATGTAACATTTCCTCCTGCTGATCTTACTGCATCTATCAGAGCAGGAAGGTTATGAGCGCCGCTGTCAACATAAACCCTGACAATGTTATCTTCAATATTAATCTTATGCACAAAGGGCAAGCCCTTTATGGCATTAATAATATTCTCTGATAGATTGCCAATGGCAAGGGTTATAATATCTTTCCCTGGAATCTGTGATTTGAGCTCATTGGGGCTTCCAATTGCTATTATCCTTCCTGAATCTATGATGGCTACCCTTTCGCATAGCGCCTCTGCCTCTTCCATGTAATGGGTTGTAAGAAATATTGTTATTGAATCCCCATCCCTCAACTTCCTCAGAAAGTCCCAGACTACATGCCTGCTCTGGGGGTCAAGGCCTATTGTAGGCTCATCCAAAAATAGCATCCTCGGTCTATGCACCAGAACCCTTGCAATCTCAAGCCTCCGCCTCATCCCTCCGGAATATGCTGCAACAAGGTCATTTGCCCTGTTTGTAAGCCCAACCATCTCCAAGAGATAGCTAATCCGCTCTTTCCTTTCCTTCATAGGAATTCCATAGAACCGTCCATAAATATCCATATTCTCATAACCGGTTAAATCAAGGTCGCTTGTCATTGCCTGAGGCACAACGCCGATCTCCCTTCTTACAGCGTCAGGCTGCCTTGCTACATCACAACATGCCACTATTGCGCTGCCGCTTGTGGGCTTAAGCAAGGTTGTGAGCATCCTGATAAGCGTGGTCTTGCCTGCTCCATTCGGTCCAAGAAATCCAAAAAACTCGCCCTCAGACACATTAAAGCTAACGCTGTCTACTGCAGTGACACTGCCAAACCTTTTGGTAATATTATTTACTTCTATGGCATTTGCCTTTTGCATATTATTTATCTCTTTATTGGCACATCAACACGCACCGTCATGCCTGGCTTTAGTATGCCCGAGTTATCACCTAATTTTATCTTTACCCTGAATGTCTTTATATCCTGCCTTCCGCGGGTGACATCCCTCTGTGTGGCAAACTCAGCATATCTGCCTATCTCTGAGACATTTCCTTTAAAGGTTCTATCCTTGATGCCTTCTGCTTTTATAAATGCCTCTGTTCCAAGTTCAACATGTCCTATTAACGTTTCTTCCATGTCCACCCTTATCCACAGATTGCCCAAATCAACAATTGTAAGGATTGTAATTCCTGCAGAGACAATCTCTCCCTTCTCTGCAGCCTTGAATACAACTGTGCCAGAGATAGGCGCCTTTATTATTGTGTCATTCAGCTTTGCCATTTGATATGAAAGACCAGCTTCTGCCTCCTTGAGCCTTGCCTTTGAAGAATACAACTGGCTAATAGAGGTATTAAGCTGGGCTGCGGCTGCATCCTTCTTTGAAATTGATGCATTTAATTTTGCCTTTGATGCCTCATGTCCAGATACAGCAGTATCATAGCTTGTTGTTTTTAAATCAAGGTCTTCCTTTGATATGAAGCCGTCCTTATAAAGGGCAGACGCCCTTTCCATCTGTCTTTTTGCCTCCTCCATCTGCGCCCTCGCCCTCTCCATATCTGCCTCTGCATTCTTAACTTCAGCCTTAGCGCTTTCAATATTTGCCTTTGAGTTTTCTATTGCAGACTCCGAAACATTGACATCTGCTTTTGCCCTTTCAATCCCTGCCCTTGCTTGTTTAACAGATGCTGTGATGTCATCGCTTTCAAGTCTGACGACTACATTACCTTCTTTAACAACATCTCCTTCTTTACAGCATAATTCAGAAATCTTTCCTGCTGTCTTTGCAGAAAGATTAACCTCTGTGCCTTCAACAATCCCTGTTGTATGGAGAAGGTTATCTTTTTCTCCCTTTTTAAAGAAGATAAAGAGAAGGATTATTCCTATCAGGACAGTAATAGCCAAAGGGATTATTATCAGCTTTCTCATTGTTTTCCTCTTAAGTAGAAGCTAATAAAATTAAAACACACTTGTTAAAGTCTTTCAAGTAAATAATGTGCTCTGAGAAACAATCTTGCTTACTTTTTTTCTTGACAAGTTTGATTGTATTTGCTTAAAATCCCTGCGTAATAGCTTTATTAATAAACCTTTTACTAAAGGATTCTCCAATGCCTAAAAAACTCCTCTTTGTAAGCCCTTTGCCCTTCTTTTTTCTTTTATTCTTTATCTTATTTCCAACCTCAAAGATTCATGCCGCACCCCCCTGCTGTTCAGGCAGTCCTGTATTTGGCCCTGCTGTATATCAGAGGGATGCAGCTAAGCCAGCGGTTATTGAGTCAAACTTCTCTGTTGCTAACGCTGGTTCATATACCCTTTGCATAATAAATGGCGATGATGCTGGAAATAACAGGATAAGCAGTGCAGTAATATCAATAAATGGAACAGAGGTTGTCATGTAGGGTTTGACAAAATTAGGAACAACTGGTAAGTTAGTCCTCCGGAAGGAGGAAGCAGATGGCAAGGAAGAAATGGAGCGCGGAAGAGAAGCAAAAAATGCTATTGGCAGGCTTGAGGAACGAGACATCCGTCGCTGAGTTGTGCAGGCAGCATGGAGTTAGCGATGTAATGTATTACAAGTGGAAGAAAACTTTCATGGAAGACGGTCTTAATGGACTTAAAGGTAATGGCAAGGCAGGAAGCGCTGAGTCAGTATTAAAGAAGGAAAACGAAGACCTAAAGGCATTGATAGGAGAATTGACAGTAGAGAATCGTTTTTTAAAAAAAATACAAGGGTCATAAAGGATTACACAGTGATAGAGGCAGC
>CAKKRA010000079.1 GCA_919902475.1 Nitrospiria bacterium | reverse complement strand
TATTGGCGATTCAGGGTCTTTTTCATAGGCAAGCCTTTTAAAATGCGGCGCGCATCTTGCAGTAACCATCATGTTTTTGTATTTGCCCTGAATATCCAGCAAGAGCCTGAGCGTTTCTTCATACTGCTCTGCTGATATATCTGTTATATCCTGTCCCCTTCCTGTGCAGACCATAAAGAAGAGATTAAATACCCTTGCGCCGAGCTTATGTGAAAGCTCTATGATATCTCGTATCTCATGATAATTTGCTGTTGTAACAGTTGTCTGTATCTGAAATTCTATGCCATGCCTTTTGCAGGATTCAATGCCTTCCATTGCCTTATCCCATGCGCCTTCCATGCCCCTGAATACATCATGATATTTTGGGCTGGCAGAGTCTATGCTTATCCCGACACCTGCCACACCTGCCTTTATCATCTCCTTAGCTGTCTTGTCGTCCAATGTTGTGGCATTGGTTCCAAAGACAACCATCAAACCTTTTTTTGATGCATGGGCTGAAAGGTCAAAGATGTCCTCTCTTACAAGAGGCTCTCCGCCTGTAAGAATTAGCATGGCTGCAGGATTCACTATTGCTATCTGGTCTATCAGCCGCATTCCTTCATCCAATGAAAGCTCGTTTGGATCTTTTTTGGTCAGGGCATCAGAGTCCAGATAGCAGTGTCTGCACCTCAGATTGCATCTTTTGGTTGTATTCCATGAGATAAGATATGGGGAAAAGCTGCTCATTATTAAGATTTCTTTTCAGAGGGCATCTTAAAGTATTTTTCAAACTTCTTGATTATCTCCTCGTTCTTTCCTGTCCTCTCTGAGAGGAACTGCTTTATTTCATCAATGACCTCTTTTTTCTTTGGGTCATTTGTTTTATCCTTTGCCTTGTCAAAGGCCATCATGGTTAAATCATCAAATCCGAGCTTCTTCATCCTCTTTGTAACCATCATCATGGATTCATCCCGGATCTCAGAAAGAAATTTGGATGTAATGACTTTGTATCCGTGCTCTTTTGCCTTTTTCTTCATCAATTTATATATACCGGGTCTTACGAATTCAGGCGCATTCTCTACCCGCTTTAATGCTTCTTCTTCCCATTTAATTTCTTCATCTGTTGTGTCATTTCGCTGGCTAAAGCCTGCGGCTGCCTCCTCTGACCCTTGACCCTTGTTCCCTGTCTTTTTTATTCCCATCTTTTCCCTTGCAGATGCAGGGAGAAGCTTTTCTACTGCCGCTTCCATAATATCTGCTGTAATCTCTTTTGCGCCTTTATCTCTGGCAAATCCCTCTATTGCCTTTATTGCCATTCCCCTTACAAAGGCAGGGATAATCTCGAGCCTTGCCTCTGCATCCTTTGTCCATGGAAGGGAATCTTTTTTGATATCTTTTTTAATCTCTTCAGAAGGTGTGTAGTCCCTGCTTACGATCAGTATATTGCATGGCGCAAACCTTAATAGATTTTCTGTATTACTGCCAATATCAAGTCCATTAGCGCTGTGAACGCCGAGCCTGCCTATAACCAATAATGACGGCGAGTTGTCCTTCACATATTTCAATATCTCATCATAGGGCTTGCCTGACAAAAGCTTTGTGGTGATATCAAGGCCGTCCATCCTGGCAATTTCCTTTGCAGTATCCAGATGCTCCTGATATATCTTTGCCATGCCTTTATCAATAATCTCCTCGTGAAGCTGTTCCTGTTCCTTGAATCTGAACATCTTTCCTGCCTCTTCAGAAAGAACATCCGCGATATTTTTAAATGCTACATAATGAAAATTCGGGTCAAAGGCAGAGACCGCCTCAACAGCCGTTCCAAATGCCTTAGCAATTGCAACTGCAGATTTTACTGCTGCCATGGAGTTCGGGCTTCCGTCAACTGCAACGATTATCTTTTTGTCAAAAAGCCTGTTGTTCTTGGTTATCAGTATGTCTGTCTTTACCCTGCGCACAACCCGCTCGCATACACTGCCAATCATGCTCCCATTTACTGCGCCAAGCCCTTGAATGCCCATGATTACAAGGTCATAAGGATTTGATTTAACATCTTCTACTATTTTTGCGTAATTCTTGCCTTCAAGAAGCCTTCTCTTACATTGAATATTTGCTGCCTTGCATTTTTGTTCAAGGACATCAAGGAAGGAATCAGATATTATCTCCAGCCCCTTTGTTATAAGTCCTGCATGTATGTCCCTCTGCCTCTGCAATTCCTTTTCTTCCTGATATTTTTCAGGAAGGCCTGACTCCATCTGTTTAAACCTGTTATCATGGAGCCTTGCTGCATATACATGGTTGCCTGTGATGTGTGATTGGAATTTCCTGGCAAGTTCAATGCCTATGTCTATCCCAAATACAGAATATCTGGAATTATCAATAGGCAAAAGTATTTCCTTGTACATCTAAAATCTCCTCCCCAACGTTTGAATCTTTATGCTTTTTTTAGGATTGTAAATATAGCACAAATTTGGGGGGTATTGCAACAATTTTACAACCTTATTACATATGTTCCTGCTATCTTGTCGTGCAGGCCTTGCTTCTGTTTGGTAAAGGCAACCATAAGATAGCCTATACCAAGTGTTAGCCCTGATATGGAATATCCTACCCATCTCAAAAATGCCTTGCCGTATGTCATCTCCTCGCCATTGGTTTGGATGATCTTTAATTTAAGCGCCATCTTCCCCGGCGTCTGCCCCCTCCACCCAACAAAGAAGATATGGTAGGCCATACCAATAAATATGGTTACGAAAAAGGCAATAATGCCTGAGAGCATTTGACCTTCATCCGGGATCCCGCCTCGCATAATTGAACCCATGCCAACACCCATGCCAACAAAAAAGACGAAAATGCCCTGTACAATAAGCAGTATAATGCCGTCAACAAAGACCGCTGCAAACCTTATCCAGAAGCCTCCCTTTGGCAGGCTCTCTGCATCAGGATAGGCAGGCAAGGATTCATAAGCAGGCTCACTGATGGGTTCATCAGAGATTGGCGGTGGAGGCGCAGCAAAGCCCTCATCAGATGATGGTTCAGATGGTATTGTAAATGCTTCTTCTTGTGTTTTTGATGCGGTTTGAAATTCAAAGTCAATCGGCGCTGCCTCTATCTTCTTTTCAGGTTTTAAGGCAGGCATGCTTACAGGTTTTGATGCTTGTATTCCTTTTGACTCCCTGTGTGCTTTTAAGTCATATCCGCACTTTTTGCATGTATCTGCATAGTCAAAGGTTGTGAAACTGCATTTTGGACAGAGCACTGTTTTTCCTCCTTACCCCTCACCCTAACCCTCTCTCACAAGGGGAGAGGGCACTTAATTATCTTCTTTCATTATTTCCCCTCCCTTGATGGGAGGGGATTAAGGGGAGGGTGAGTTCTCAAATTAATAATTAAAAAATCCCCTCTTTGTCTTTACACCAAGAAGGCCGCCTGAGACCATTCTCTTTAACATTGGAGCTGGCCAGAAGCGGAAGCCGAGCTCTTTTGCATATTTTTCCAATGTGGACAGCACAGTATCCAAACCAATCTGGTCTGCGTAATGCAATGGGCCACCCTTGTCCTGAGGAAATCCTGTGCCTGCCATCATGGCTATATCAATATCGCCGGCAGAGGATATATTTTCCTGCAGGCAGATTACTGCCTCATTAATCAGGATGCTAATTAATCTGTCAACTGAAAAAGC
>CAKKRA010000078.1 GCA_919902475.1 Nitrospiria bacterium | reverse complement strand
ATAATAACTATAAGTATCGGCTCAATCATGGTTGATAGATTCTTGATTGCATATTCAACTTCTGTATCATAATAATCAGAAATCTTCACCAGCATCTCATCCATCCTTCCTGTCTCCTCGCCTACTGCGATCATTCGGGTGACTATTGGCGGAAACACCTTGCTTACACGCATCGGATGAACAAGCCCCTTACCGGAACGTGCACTGTCGCTTACATTATTAATAACTCTTGATATTATTTTATTGCCGATTGTTGAAGAAAGTATATCAAGTATCTGCAGGATTGGAAGGCCGCTTCTGTTAAGCGAGGCAAAGAGCCTCGTAAACCTTGACATCGCTACCTTTAAGAAAATGGGGCCAAATATCGGCAGTTTTAATTTTATATTGTCCCATCTCAGCCTTCCTTCCTCTGTATTTATATACCAGCGGACACCAAACATAATGCCGGCAATACCGCCTATTATCAGATACCAGTAGGCTTTGGTAAATTTATTAAGCCATATCAGGATTCGGGTTGGCAGCGGGAGTGTCCCTTTAAAACTGGCATAGATTTCTATAAATCGCGGCACAACAAGGGTTAGAAGCACGACAAAGGCAATAACTGTTGCTGCAATAACAATTAAAGGGTATCTTGTTGCTGCCTTTACCCTTGCACGGGTTTCTGCCTCATGCTCTGCTAAGGATGCAAGGCGCTCCAATATCTCGTCTAAGACACCGCCTGCCTCTCCTGCCCTTATCATATTTACATATAAGTCGCTGAACACCTTTGGGTGTCTCTCAAGGGCATCAGCAATGGTGCTTCCGCCCTCAACATCCTGCTTTACCTTTGCTATAACCATTTTAAATCTGGGGTTTTCTGTCTGCTCAATTAAGGTGTCAAAGCTGGAAATGAAAGGGAGGCCTGCATTGATTAATGTGGCAAGCTGTCTGCTAAAGACAATCAGATCCTGCGCAGTGATTCTCGTGAATTGGACAAAAAAATCAGGCGAGAAAACCCCTTTTTTCTCTTCTTTGATAAAGACAGGGATATAACCAAGGCCGTCTAATTGGGCAGCAACACCCTCTGTTGTTGCTGTCTCAATCGTGCCTTCAATAAGCGCGCCGAATTTATCCCTTGCCTTATATTGAAAAGACGGCATAATCAAAGTATACCAAAGGGGATAAATTATGTCAAAGTTATGGATAATAAAGATAATAAGGTGGGGCGAAAGGCGGGATTAAAATTGTAGGGGCGATCCTTGTGATCGCCCTCAATGGGCTGGGGCGAATACAAGATTCGCCCCTACTCGACAATCTCCTGAGTAACCCTTAAAACCTCTTCAAGGGTTGTAATGCCCTTTATTGCCTTGTCCAGACCCTCTTCTCTTAAGCCTGTAAAGCCTGTTTTAAAGGCAGCAGCGCGGATTGTTGTAGTAGATGCCTTTGCAATTATCAGATTTCTTATGGCCTCGTCTATTATCAAAACCTCAAAGAGCGCTATCCTTCCTGAATAACCTGTACCCCTGCAATTCTGGCAGCCAGTGCCTTCTACAAAGGTGATATCACTTGTCTCAGAAATCTCTAACTCTTTAAGAAGCTCTGCTGTTGGTTTATATGCCCTCTTGCATTTCTGGCAGACCTTTCTGACAAGACGCTGTCCTACAACTACCATGAGGGATGAAGCAATAAGAAAGGGCTCTATCCCCATATCAACAAGCCTTGCTATCGCGCCAGGGGCATCATTTGTATGCAGTGTAGAAAATACAAGATGGCCTGTTAATGCAGCCTGTATTGCAATAACTGCTGTCTCCTTGTCCCTGACCTCGCCGACCATTATTATATCCGGGTCCTGCCTTAATATAGAACGAAGCCCTGTTGCAAAGGTTACGCCTGCCTTTGGATTTATCTGAACCTGATTAACAAGCTTTAGTTGATATTCAACAGGGTCTTCTATTGTTATTATATTCTTCTCCATTGAATTTATAATATTTAAAGCTGAATAAAGTGTGGTTGTCTTACCGCTTCCTGTCGGGCCTGAGACAAGGATAAAACCATAAGGTTTTGTAATCATCTTTTTAAATTTATTTAAGGCTGCAGTTGAAAACCCTATTTCTTCCAGACTGGGCAGGATAGCCCCTTTATCAAGGAGCCTCATTACAACCTTTTCGCCAAAGATAGTAGGAAGCGTTGAAACCCTGATATCCAGGCTCTTATCGCCGACATTCATATTAAGCCTTCCATCCTGAGGCACCCTCTTTTCAGAGATATCAAGGCTTGCCAATATCTTTATCCTTGAGCTGATTCCTGACTGAAGGTGTTTTGGCGGGTTCATCACCTCATGCAGAATGCCATCCACCCTGTATCTAATCCTTGTCGCCTTTTCATCCGGCTCAACATGGATGTCGCTTGCGCCATCCTTTACCGCCTGAGTAATCATCATATTAACCAACTTTATTACAGGGGTTTCATCAGCAGCCTTTGCCTCTAATGCTATTGGCCTATCCTCAATCCCTTCTTCTGCTGCAGCCTGAGAGGCAAAATCCTTTATAGCCTCCTGCATTGAAGAACTGACAGAATAAAAACGGTCTATTGCCTTTAATATATCCCTTTCAGTGCTTACAACTGTCTGAATATCGCTGCCTGTAATGCGCCTTATATCATCAATAGCAAAGACATTTAAAGGGTCTACCATAGCAACAGTAATGGCATTTTCTTTTTTGTATAGCGGGATTGCCTGATAGCGTCTTGCCACTGTCTCAGGTATCATCTTTGCAATATCCGGCTCAACAATCACATTATCAAGCGACATATGGGGAATCCCCATCTGTTTGCCGAGAACCTTTATAATGGCATCTTCAGTAACATAGCCCAAATTGCGCAGTATTACACCTAATCTGCCGCCGTGCAGCTTCTGCTCAGCAAGCGTGCGCTCAAGCTGGCCCCGCGTAATAATGCCCTCTGCAATCAGCATCTCGCCGAGCATCTTCTTTTTTTGTAAAGGTACGGCCATGAAATCAGACCTCTATTTGTTTTTAAAATACTCCACTGTCTTCTTTAGGCCTTCCTGTATGGAAACCCTCGGCTCCCACTCGCATTCTTTGCTAATTTTACCATAATCAAGCACACTTCGCAATTGCTCCCCCTTCTTTCCAGGGCCATGCACCTCCTTGATATCTGCCTTTGTTATCTCCATAAGATGCCTGAAAAGCTCATTAACTGAGGTCTCTCTGCCTGTGCCAACATTATATACATCGGAAACACCCCTCTGAATAGCTGCCATATTTGCCTCTACAACATCCTCTACAAATACATAATCCCTTGTCTGATTGCCGTTTCCATTTATAATAGGCTGCTCTCCCTTTAGCATCTTGTTTGTAAAGATAGCAACAACCCCTGCTTCACCAAAGGGGTCCTGCCTTGGGCCGTATACATTTGCATATCGCAGATTCACATAATCCAGCCCGTAATTTATCTTATAATAATAGAGATAATTTTCACCAGTAAGCTTTCCTATACCGTATGGGCTCACAGGCTTTAAAGAATGGTTTTCAGATGCTGGAAATGCCTCCTGCTCTCCATATATTGCGCCTCCTGATGATGCAAAGACCACCTTTCTCACAGAATGTTTGATGCAGCACTGCAGAAGATTTATCATGCCAAGGATATTGACCTGCGCATCATAAACAGGGTCTGATACAGACTTTCTCACATCTATCTGTGCAGCATGATGACTGACCAGCTCAGGCCTTTCTTTTTTAAATATCTTCTCAAGCTTTGGGGAGCAGATATCGGCCTTATAAAAACCTGCCTTCTTATTTATATTCTTCTTTTTCCCAGTAACAAGATTATCTACAACCACAACCTCATGCCCTTCTTCAATCAGCCTGTCAACAATATGCGAACCAATAAAACCTGCACCGCCTGTAATAAGTATCTTCACTGTAATCCTCCTCTCACCCTTTTAATTTCTTTATAAAATAAGCTATTGTGTTTTTCAATCCATCTTCCAGGCTCACCTTCGGCTCCCATTTTAAAAGCGACTTTGCCTTTGCAATATCAGGCTGTCTGACCTTTGGGTCATCCTCTGGCAGGGGCTTGAACACTAATTTGCTTTTGCTTCCTGCCATCTTTATAACCCTCTCAGCCATTGAGGTAAGGGTCATCTCATGTGGATTGCCAAGATTAACAGGTGTTGTAATATCTGACATAAGAAGCCTGTAAATACCCTCCACAAGGTCAGAGACATAGCAGAAGCTCCTCGTCTGTGAGCCGTCGCCAAACACAGTAACATCCTCTCCCTTCAATGCCTGGCCGATAAATGTCGGAATCGCACGTCCATCCTTCAACCGCATGCGGGGACCATAGGTGTTAAATATACGCACTATCCTTGTATCAACTTTATGATACCGATGATATGCCATTGTAATTGCCTCTGCAAACCTCTTTGCCTCGTCATATACACCTCGCGGACCTATTGGATTGACATTTCCCCAGTAGTCTTCCTTTTGAGGGTGTATAAGGGGGTCGCCGTAAACCTCTGATGTTGAGGCAAGAAGGAATCTTGCGCCCTTTTCTTTTGCAAGGCCAAGCGCCTTATGCGTGCCGAGGGAGCCGACCTTCAAGGTCTGTATGGGAAGCTCAAGATAATCAATCGGACTTGCAGGGCTTGCAAAATGCAGTATGGCGTCTATTTTGCCGTCTGCGTAAATATAGTTTGTTACATCATAATGGATAAATGAAAATCTCTTGTCCCTTATATGGTCAATATTTGCTGTATCGCCTGTAATAAGATTA
>CAKKRA010000077.1 GCA_919902475.1 Nitrospiria bacterium | reverse complement strand
ATTATGCCACACCGAGCGAAGTGCTAAGTGGTGCAATAGCTGGTGGAATGTAGGACTTCTATTATTGGAATTGCAGAGGCGAATTGCGTTGAATCACAATTCCAGAGTGAAAAACCAATTATTATAAGGTTCGTTCTCCGCGACAAGACTGTTATTGCTAAAGCAACTCCACTTATTATTGAGGTTATGAAGGTGCTTTCAAAAAATCAAGTGCAACAAGTATATTCTGGTGCCTATGAGTTGAAACATGGGGAAAATAATATAGTTGTTGATATTCCACTTGAAAATGGCATGTACGAATTACGCTATGGATATTATTTGCTATCTGAGTTAAACAAAGAATATCCACATTTTTATTCAAAACAATGTGCCTTTTCTGTTTCAAGGTAATGAGTAACTGCCGTTTGCAGCTGACGGCTCGCTATTGGTGAGGCATGAGTAGCCAGCAGCTGAAGCGGAGCGTAAGATGAAAGATAATTAAATGGCTTTCAGGAAACAAGAGGGTCGTGTCTTGAAAAATAAGTTTATGGATGTCAAAAAATACGAGCTCTGGAAAGACATTATATTTAGGCATGGCCCGGAAAAGCTAAGAGAGTTCCCGGGATTCCATGACGAAAAATTAAAGGGAGAGTATGCGGGACAGCGTTCATCACGGTTGAGTTTACAATACAGAGTTATTTATTCTGTGCAACGCGATATTGTTACTGTTTTCGTTTTAGAAATAACGCCACATCGCTATTAGGAGGATTTATGGGAACACATAGGAATGCTGAATTTATTCCAGCAAAACCGCATATTGTACTTACCACCGGCGAAGTTATTCGGATGCTTCGCGAATTGAAAGGTTGGACTCAGGCTGAACTTGCAAATCGCTGCGGTATTAACGCAACAAATATAAGCCTCATGGAAAACGAAAAGGTGGAAATCGGAAAAAAGCGTGCAGAGCAGATAGCAAGGGCATTTGGCATCCATCCCGCCATTATCATGTTTCCCGAGCTTGAGGGAAAAGAAATCAAAAAAGTAGCCTAACAAAAAGTAAAAGAGGGTCGTGTCTTGAAAAATAAGCTTATGGATTATAGTTTTAAAACAGGCTGGCACCTTTAGCCTGACGCCTTACAGCAAATCCCCTTGACACAAGTTGATTGCAGGTGATAAGATTAATTACAGATGATGTCAATGGTTATTGAAAAGCCCTTGAA
>CAKKRA010000076.1 GCA_919902475.1 Nitrospiria bacterium | reverse complement strand
AGACCTCTGAAAGAGCCACGATAAAGCCATTGATTGCCCTTTCATCATAGTGAAGGTGTCTTGTTAGTATTGAATGGGCGCGGCCTTTTCCCTACAAACCCCTTATTTTCACTGTGCTCAATGATGTTCTGGCAGACCTCTGAAAGAGCCACGATAAAGCCATTGATTGCCCTTTCATCATAGTGAAGATGTTTTTTTAAGATTGAATTGGCGCGTTTCTTAACTCTGCCGACTATATAATGAATGTCATCTGACTTTTCTATTGGCGTAATCTCAAGAAGGACATCGGAATAAAAACTTCTCTTGTATTTTTCAGATATCTGCGGCTTTGCCGGCTCAAGCCTAAAATATTCTTCAGCAATTCTAAAAAAGTCCATGCGCTCAAGGTATTTTATAACCTCTTCTGATTCAGGAAGAAAAATGGTCTTCTTAATGCCCTCTGTTTTTAAAAGCTCGCCAATCTCAAGGATACCGACCATGCCATAGGGGTCAATAAAGGCTGCTTCCCTGAGGTCTATTATTGACAAGCCTTGAGCGCTGTTTATAAGCTGTTCAAAGTTGTCCTCTGCAATCTGCATCAATTGCCCGCTGCTATTGGATTTAACCTTTTTGCTTTATCTCCATTGGCAGTAATTATAGACATATTTTTCTCTAATTCTTTTGCCTTTGCATCATGCTCAGCAGTCAATACTTCCAGCTCTTTAAAAAGGGTTTCAATCCTGATATTTAATTTATGAATAGCAATTGACAGCCTTGATATGGCCTCGCCGTCGCCTTTTTCAGAGGCCTCCACAAGGGCTTGGCTCTCCTTCTCTACATCCTTTTCCAAAAGCATTATGGTTTTTTCCGAATCAGCAATCCTTTTTTGCAGAGGCAGCAGTATCCTTGAACGGCTTTCAGCTATTTGAGCCCTGAGCTGCCGCAGCTCCTTTTTGTTAAGATTCCTGTTTTGACTGCCATTGCTCTGGCTGCTGCTATCCTCGGTTTCTCTCTCGCTTTCCCATCCTACACGATCTAAAAATTCCTGATAGGTTCCTTCAAACATGGCTGTCTTGCCGTTGTCAAATACAATCAGCCTTGTGGCTATAGCGCTTAGTATCAGCTCGCTGTGAGTAACAATAATTACAGCCCCTTCAAATGCCTCAATAGCCTCAACAAGGGAATCTATAGAATCCATGTCTAAATGGTTGGTGGGCTCGTCCAATAAAAGGAGATTTGCCGGACTGACAAGCAGCTTGCCAAGAAGAACCCTGCTTTTTTCCCCGCCTGAAAGCACTTCTACTTTTTTCAGCGCCCTATCGCCGCTAAACATCATAATGCCGCAGATCCTGCGGGCAATGCCCCGGCTGCAATCAGGATGCGTGTCAATTATTTCCTGCTCAACGCTCTTTTGAGGATTGAGACGGCTTATATTAGTCTGGCCAAAGTAGGCAATCTTTAGGTTTGGGTGATGATTAACTATCCCTGTCTGCGGCTGCAGCTCGCCTGATAACATATTTAAAAGGGTTGTTTTACCCTTTCCGTTTTTTCCGATAACAGCAATCCTGTCTTTTTTTCCGACAGACAGGCTTAAGCCGTCAATTAGCGGCAGGCTATCCTGTTTATAGGAAAATGATAGATTTTCCACATTCATCAGCCATTTGCCAGGGAAAGGCGCTGACTTAAATTCAAAATCAAGGGTTCTTATCTCTGCCAGCTCTTCTAACTTTCCCTTTTTTTCAAGCGCCTTAATCCGGGACTGAACAGCCTTTGCCTTGGATGCCTTTGCCCTGAAGCGATTTATAAACTGCTCAACCTCTTTATATTTCTTCTCCTCATTTGTCCGCGTCTTTTCATGCAGCTCTTCTTCCTGAAATATCTGCTGATAAAGTTTTTGGGTCGGACCAGCTATCTTTCGCATCTTGCAGCGGTGTATGCCCATGGTGTGGGTCGTTACGCTGTCCATAAATTCACGGTCATGCGTGATTATAATCAGCTCATCCTTCCAATTGCGCAGAAACCGTGTCAGCCATCGCACTGATACAATGTCCAGATAGTTGGTCGGCTCGTCAAGAAGGAGCAGGTTCGGCTCTGAAACCAGCACCTTGGCAAGATTCAGACGAACCTGATAACCGCCTGAGAATTCATTCGGGTGCCGGTTAAAATCATCCACAGAAAATCCGAGACCCATAAGAATAGCCTCAACCTTGTAGCTTTCATCAATCCCGTCTTCTGAAACCGGAAGGCTGAGGCACCCTTCTTTTAAAACAGTTTCCTCAGTAAAATGGATATGCTGGGAGAGATGCCCGATGGTGTAATGATTGGGAACGCTGATAGCGCCGGCGTCAGGCTGCTCCTCACCGAGTATCATCCTGAACAGGGTTGTTTTGCCGTGGCCGTTTCTGCCGACCAATCCAATCCGTTCGCCGGGATTTATTACGAAACTCACATTGTCAAAAATCTCCTGACCGCTGTATGATTTTTCTAAACCACTTACCTTAAGCATGTATTTTTAAAACCTCCATATATATTTACGCTGCAATTATCCTTTTTGCCCTATATATTTAATTTTTATGGTATAAAACTCCTAATACTGAATAATAAATTGAAAAAGGCAGCTTGTCAAGAAAACAAGGCAGACCAGATTTGGCGGCAAGTTAACCAAATGGGCTGTTTAAATAACAGACCCTTTTGCTTGAGTCAATCTTACAGCATCCCCTCATCAGCAAGGCTCTTGAAACTGTCTCTGGCAATTATAACATGATCTAATATCCTTATGCCAAAAATTTTGCCTGCTTCTGAAAGTTGTTTTGTGATCTTGATATCCTCTTCGCTGGGCTTGCTCTCTCCGCTTGGGTGGTTGTGAATGAGGATTATGCCTGATGTTGGCTCAAGCACTGCCTCTCTGAAGACCTCCCTTGGGTGTACAAGGCTTGCATTTAGTATTCCCTCTGACACGGTTATGTCCCTGATAAGCCTGTTTGCGCCGTTCATAAGCGCTGCCTTAAAAACCTCTTTTTTCAAATCCCTCATCTGTGGGATGTAATAATCTGCAACATCCTTTGGAGACTTAAAAGTAATATTTGGCGAATTCTGCCTGTTCTGAACCCTCCTTGCAATCTCAAAGGCTGCTGCAATAGTTGCTGCCTTTGATGGGCCAATCCCTTTTATACAAGAAAGCTCCGAGATAAGCCTTGAAGAAAGATTGTGCAAGCTATTGTATTTCTTAAGAAGTTCCCTCCCTAAATCAACAGCGCTCATATCCCTTGTTCCGTTAGCAATGAGTATGCCGAGCAGTTCAGAATCAGACAAAACAGATGAGCCTTTTTTGATAAGCTTTTCCCTTGGCCTGTCATCCTCAGGCCATTCTTTTATGCTCTGTTTATATTCTGACATGGTTAATATTATATCCATTCTTATATAAAAAGCAATTATTATACTATTGCCCTCTGTTATCAGCGCATTTCTTCCTTGACTGGTATTATTAACTGGATTATCATATTATCAATTAGGAGGCTGTTTTGAAGGGGCTTGTTGATACATACAATAGAAAGATAGACTATATCCGCATATCTGTTACAGACAGGTGCAATCTTCGCTGCATCTACTGCATGCCGTCAGAAGGTGTGCGGGAGATAATACATTCAGAGATATTGACTTATGAGGAGATCATACGCATCCTCTCCATTGCAACTCAACTTGGAATAAAAAAGGTCAGGATTACAGGCGGCGAGCCTTTGGTAAGAAAGGGCCTGCCTTCATTGATTAAATCCATTTCAGATATTAAAGGGATTGAGGAGATAAGCCTAACAACAAACGGCGTGCTTTTAAAGCGCTTTGCAAAGGAGTTAAAAGATGCGGGGCTTCAGAGGCTGAATATCAGCCTTGACTCCATGGATCCAAAAAAATATGAGGAGATAACAAGGGGGAATCATCTTTCTGATGTATGGCAGGGAATAAAGATTTCTGAAGAGCTGGGCTTTTCACCAATAAAGATAAACATGGTGCCAATCAGGGGCTTTAATGATGATGAGATAAAGGAGTTTGCTGCGCTTACATTTGATAAGCCGCATCATATCCGATTCATTGAATTTATGCCAACAGGCGCAAAAGATATATGGAGCAAAGAGAAATATATCTCCACAAAGGAGTTAAAAGAGATAATCAGCAAACTCGGCGAATTAATGCCAATAAAGAATGAATGGGGAAGCGGGCCTGCAAAGAATTTTCAGTTACCTGGTGCTAAAGGCGTTATTGGCTTCATAAGCGCTATTAGCGACCACTTTTGTGCTGGATGCAACAGGCTGCGGCTTACATCTGATGGAAAGCTGAGGCCCTGCCTTTTTTCTGATTCAGAGATAGATTTGAAAAAGGCGATTCGCGAGGGGTGCGATGATAATGAGCTTCAGAGGCTTCTCCTTTTGGGCCTGCAGATTAAGCCGGAGAAGCACCATATAAATGAGTCTGACCCCAATGCCATTGAAAGACCAATGTCAGCAATAGGAGGATAGATGTCAGGTCTTACGCATTTTGATGAAAAGGGAAAACCGAGAATGGTTGATGTAGGCAGCAAGCCTGAGACTGAAAGAAGGGCTCTCGCAGGATGCAGGGTGTATATGAGGCCTGAGACCTTCCAGCTTATACAGGATAAGAAGATTGCAAAAGGCGATGTGCTCTCTGTTGCGCAGGTTGCCGGCATAATGGCTGCAAAAAAGACGAGCGAGCTGGTTCCAATGTGCCACCCATTAAACATCACATCTGTTGAGCTATCTCTTTCGCCTGATAAGGAGAAATCGTGTATAGATATTCAGGCCACAGTAAAGATTACAGGAAAGACAGGCGTAGAGATGGAGGCATTAACTGCTGTGGCGGTTGCGGGCTTAACAGTTTATGATATGTGCAAGGCCGTTGATAAGGATATGACTGTTACTGATATAAGACTGATAGAAAAGAGCGGCGGCAAGAGCGGCGCATATAAAAGAAATGAATAATAATATCAAAGCCCTCCTTTTTTTATTAATCCTTTTTTTCCTCTCTGCAGATATCATCTATTCGGCTGATGAAAATAATCCCCCCATCCCCCCTTTAAAAAAGGGGGGCGAGGGGGGATTTGAGGTCTCCTTAATTGCTGTAGGCGATGTAATGATCGGCGGCCATGTAAAGGAGTTCACAGATAAGTTTGGTTTTGACTATCCCTTTGATGCAGTAAAGGATATTTTAAATGAAGCGGATATTGCCTTCTGCAACCTTGAAGGCCCGAGCGCTAAAAAAGGCGTA
>CAKKRA010000075.1:10613-15116 GCA_919902475.1 Nitrospiria bacterium | reverse complement strand
AATGATTGCTGTAAGGGTAGTGGAGCTGATATTCAACGGCCTTGTCGGGATAAATGCAAAGCAGGAGGTTGTGCCGGAACTCGCAGAAAAGTGGGAAATAAGCCCTGATAACAGGACGTTTACATTCCATCTGCGAAAGGATGTCTTGTGGCATAAGGGACAGGGTTCCGCTGAGGACAGATATCTGAGCGCTGATGACATCATTTTTACATACAATATAATGATGCATCCAAAGACCATTACACCTTTAAAATTGAGATATGAATTTATTCAAGAGGCAAAAAAAATAGATTCACACGCTGTACAGTTTGTATTAAAGAGGCCGATATTAAATGCCCTTGCAAAATTTACATTTAAGATTATTCCAAAGCACGGCCCTCAGAATCCGGAATTTCTGACAAGAGATGATCCATTTGTGCAGAATCCTGTCGGCACAGGCCCGTATTATTTAAAGACAGTTACAAGCGACGGCGAAATAGTTCTGCTTTCAAATGAAAACTATTTTAAGGGCAGGCCGCATATAGATAAACTGATAGCAAAGCCGTTTGCCGATCAGAATATCATGACACAGGCATTGATGTTCAATGCAATAGATATGATGGTTCTTGTAAACCCGAGAAATATTCCTGAGATTGAGGGCGACAAGAGATTTATAATGTACCCGTATAATGCCCTTTCCTATTCATTCTTTGGATATAATCAAAAAAACCCATTTTTGGCAGACAAGAAGGTGAGAAAGGCATTTACATACGCAATCAACAGGCAGGAGATGCTTGAATCCTTTTTTAACGGAAGGGGGACTATTATCTCAGGCCCATTTGCACCAGGAAGCTGGGCATACAACCTTGATATAAAGCCGCTCTCTTATGACCCGGCAAAGGCAAAGGAGCTGCTCGCAGAGGCAGGATTTAAGGATAGCAACGGCGATGGAATAGTTGAAAAGGACGGAAAGCCATTTGCTGCAGTTATGAAGGTTCCAATAGAAAAGGAGAGCGAGGCAGTTAAGAGGCTTGTTCTTGCATTTCAGAATTATCTAAAAAATGTTGGGGTTGATGTAAAGGTGGAGTTCAGGGAATGGCAGGCATGGAAAGAGGATGTCTTTGCAGAAGGTAATTTTGATATAGTCTTTGCATCATGGGTATTTGATGATTCTGCAGACATCTCGTCTCTATTTCATTCAGGCGAGATAGGCCAGTGGAAAAATAATTTCAGCGGATATTCAAATCCAGATGTGGATGCCCTTATTGCAGAAAGCAAGCTCACGCTTGATTTTGAAAAAAGGAGGACAATAAATCAGAAACTCCATGCAATGTTGGCAGATGAAAACCCATATACATTTTTATGGACTTTAACAAATTATGCAGGTGTGCAGAAAAAAGTCAGGAAGGTGGAAATACATCCGTATAAATTCTTCAGCTTTGCTGATGAGTGGTTCATACCAGAGGCGGATCAGAAATAGCGCTTATAAAGATGTGATTATTGTCATTCCCGCCTCCGCGGGAATGACAGATAGGATGCCAATTTCCCCAGTATTATGAAATATACCATCTTATGGAAGCCGATCCTGAAACTTGTTTTGCGCGAGTTTTTTATTGCTATTCTTCTTTTGCTTAGCGTCAGCATTTTAATCTTTTCAATCCTTAAACTTGCGCCCGGCGACCCGCTTCACATCTTTATAAATATTCAGACACAGAACCCGGAAGAGATTGCGGCAATCAAAAGGGAGTTCGGCCTTGACAGGAGCATTGCTGTTCAATACCTCTCATGGCTCAATAATCTTATTCACGGCAACTTTGGCAATTCCTTCAGGACAGGAAGGCCTGTCTTTGGTGAGCTGATAAAGGTCGGCGTGAATACACTTATCCTTACAATCGGTTCAATGATTGTTACGCTTCTGATCGCAATTCCTATCGCTGTTATCTCTTCACTAAGGCGCTGCCCTTTTCTATCATGGGGACTAACGCTTTTTGCATATATATTATCTTCGCTTCCTGTGTTCTGGCTCGGCTATATAGCTATCTATATCTTTACAAAGAAATTTAATCTCTTTCCGTTTTTATCTGCCGGGGCGGCGAGCGGCTTTAGGATTAACTGGATATATTTCCTCCTGCCTATAATTGTGCTCGGCATCGGCAACGGTTCAATAAGCGAGATAATAAGGCACATGAGAGCACAGCTTGAGCGAGTCCTTTCAGAGGATTATATAAAGGCAGCAAAGGCAAAAGGCGCCTCAATTTGGAGGCACTCCTTTAAAGAAGGCATCCTTATCCCTGTTACTACGATGATTGCTGCAAAGATCCCCTTTATACTTGGCGGCGCAGTTGTTGTGGAGCAGGTCTTTAATTGGCCAGGGATGGGGAGGCTTGCGTGGCAGGCAGCGCTTGACAGGGACTATCCTGTAATCATGGGCATTACAATCTTTGCTGCTGTTGTTGTCCATCTGGGCAGGCTGTCACAGACTATTGTATTTGCCTTTGTGAACCCCCAGACAAGTGAAAAAGGAGAGGCTGCTTGAGAACAAGATATATACAAAGGGGCGCAGAGGTCAGCGAGTTTTCACAGATACCCATCTGGAGAAGGGCGAACAAAAAGGATTTAATACAGATTGGCTTTGGCCTTTTTGTTGTATTCTTTGTGCTGAGCTCTTACATTACCGCAGTCCTTCATCTCCTTCCTTATGACCCTCTTAAGATAAACCTGAAAGAGATGATGCAATCTCCTGATTACAGACACATCCTCGGCACAGATTTTATGGGAAGGGATATATTAAGCAGGATTATTGTCGGCTCCCAGGCATACTTCATGCCCGGGCTTCTGTCTATTATTATTGCCCTCTTCTTTGGCATAATGGCAGGCCTTGTCTCAGGCTATAATGGAGGCATGACAGATTCTATAATCTCTTACATCCTTGACCTTATAGATTCCATACCAAAGATGGTTATCATCCTACTTGCCATTGCCTTTTTCCGGCCAGGTATATATTTCATAATGCTTATTGTCGGGATAACGAATATCCCAACAGTTGCCTCTTTGATAAAATCAAAGGTTATCTTCTTAAAAAAGAGGAACTTTATTGAGGCTGGAAAGGCATTAGGGCTTAAGACCAGAGATATTATTTTTAAACATATACTCTGGTATAACTGCAAGGCAATAGTTATTATTCAGGCAACACTCGGCATGGCAGAGGTGATACTTATAGAGACAAGCCTGAGCTATCTCGGTTTTGGCGTTCAGGAGCCTGAGCCGAGCTGGGGAAATATGGTTGCTGCCGGCAAGGACTATTTTTTCATGGGCGATTTTTTTCTTTCAACTGCGCCTGCTGCGGCAATATTAATCAGCATACTCGGTTTCTATCTTCTTGGCGATGGTCTGAACAATTTACTTGAATGGAGAAGAAAAAGGTAGTGATAAACGAGGTATTAAAGGTAGAGGATTTAAGGACATACTTCTATTCTTATGCAAAGGAGGCATTCATAAGGTCTGTTGACAGTGTCTCCTTCAGCATCAGAAAGGGAGAGGTACTCGGTATTGTAGGCGAATCAGGCTGCGGAAAGAGCATTACTGCCCAATCCGTACTGGGTTTAATAACCGACGGCCCTGGAATTATTTCAGGCAATATCTTCTTAACTCACAATGGAAAGACAATCAATCTTTTGGAAGGGCTGCCTGATTATGTGTCTGTCAAAACAAAAAGAAAGGCGATACTTGAGATAGCAAAGGATGTTACAGGATGGTTAAAGAGAAGCGAAATTCTAATGAAAGGGATAAGGGGCAAGGTTATAAGCATGATATTTCAGAATCCAAAATCTGCGCTAAATCCATTTATTACTGTTGGGGAGCAGATTGCAGAATCAATACTGCTTCACAGCAGCATATCAGCAAAAAAAGAGGCAATAGATGCTGCTGCTAAATGGCTTGAGCGGGTTCAGATTGATTCGCCGTCCATGCGTCTTTATGATTATCCATTTGGCCTAAGCGGAGGCATGTGCCAGAGGGTAATGATTGCAATGGCGCTTTCATCAGAGCCGGCGCTTCTGATTGCTGATGAGCCGACAACAGGGCTTGATGTAACTATTCAGACAAAGATAATTGAGCTTTTAAAACAATTAAAAGAGGAGCTTAATCTGACAATCCTGCTTATCACGCATGATATGAGCGTTATTATGCAGCTTGCTGACAGGATTGCGGTTATGTACGGCGGCAGGATTGTTGAATACGGCTTAAAAAGGGAGATAATGGACAGCAGCTCCTTTATCAGACATCCGTACACTATAGCGCTACTGAATTCCCAGCCTACAGTAGAGGAGATAAAGATGAAGGAGAGGCTAAGGGCAATCAAGGGTGATGTACCTGACACCATTACGCTCTACAGGGGATGCAGATTCTATGAGCGGTGTGATTTAAAGAATGACAGGGTAAAAAAGAAATGCAAAGAGGCTGAGCCGGAGATGATAGAGATTGGGGTTGGGCACTATATGCGCTGCTATCTTGCAGAGGGATAGA
>CAKKRA010000075.1:0-10513 GCA_919902475.1 Nitrospiria bacterium | reverse complement strand
TATGTCAGACACAATATTAGATGTAATAAATCTGAAAAAATATTTTTATCATTCCACAGGGATGTTCTCTGCCTTGAAAAAGGAGAAGAGGATAATACCTGCTGTTGATGATATAAGTTTTTATCTAAAAGAAAAGGAGACGCTTGGTTTAGTCGGTGAGAGCGGATGTGGAAAAACAACTGTAGGCAAGCTCATACTCAGACTTATAGCTCCGACAGATGGAAAGATTGTTTTCAATGGCGTGGATTTGCTAAATCTCCGGAAGTCAGAATTAAGAAAGGTGCGGAGCCAGATGCAGATGATATTTCAGGACTTAGACGCTGCATTAAACCCGCGGATGAAGGTAAGGGATATTTTAAAAGAGGCCATAAGTGTATATGAAGAGCTTGATTACTATGGAATGAATAAAAGGATATCGGAATTATTGAATCAGGTGAACCTTAAAAAGAGCAAGCTTAGTAATTATCCTGATGAACTGAGCGGCGGTGAAAAGAGACGTGTTGGCATTGCAAGGGTCATTGCTGTTAAGCCGAAATTCATCATTGCAGATGAGCCGACATCTGCGCTTGATGTATCTATTCAGGCTCAGGTAATAAACCTGCTTAGGGATTTGCAGGAGGAATTAGGACTCTCTTATCTTTTTATATCCCATGACCTGAGGCTTGTGGAGCTGATAAGCAATAAGGTTGCTGTTATGTACATGGGCAGGATTGTTGAGATGGGTTTAAGCGGCAGGATTGCCCATAAGCCAATGCACCCGTATACAAATGTTTTATGGTCATCCTTGACAGAGGGCGGCGAGAAAACTATCTCTGTCAGCAGGCTTTCATGGCAGGCATTTGATTTTGAGCGGCCTGTTACAGGCTGCCGCTTTCATCCGAGGTGCGAGGTGTTTAAGGCTCGCGGCAATCCAAAAGAATGCGCTGATCCGCAAAACGAACCCAAATTAACAGAGACAGGCACAAGTCACTATGTCGCGTGCCATTTTCCGATTTTATAAATACCCAATAGTTTAATCCATGATTTTTCTTGACATTAATAAATGCAAGTGATATTAATATCTGATTTTTTTCGAAATATAGGTAGAACTTGTTAGAAATGGCGGGGATTTCTAATGGGTTAAACCATGCGGCATTTAACTGCGTACTGCATACATATAGAGGTGACATGTCTTCTCTTTCTATTGTAATACCGGCTTACAATGAGGCATCGGCTATCCATGCCGGTAAGCTTAAAAGGGTCTCAGCTTGGCTCGCGGCACAGGCTTTTGAAACTGAGTTAATTGTAGTGGATGACGGCAGTCATGATGATACAGCGCAACAGGCGCAGATGACAGCAGATAAAGTAATTCGTATCCCTCATGCTGGAAAAGCTGCAGCCATAATAGCTGGCATTCAGCAGTCAAACGGAGAAGTCATCTTATTTACTGATATGGATCAGGCTACTCCCATTTCAGAAGCTCCAAAACTGTTAGACGCTATAAGCCAGTCTGCGGATGTTGCTATCGGCAGCCGCGGATTTGTTCGCCCGGGCGCGCCTGTCAGCCGTTATATTCTCAGCTGGGGGCAGGTGGTTTTGCGGACGGCTCTGCTCGGATTGAGGATTGCCGATACACAGTGTGGATTTAAAGCCATGACTCGTGCTGCTGCGCAGGATGTCCTCGGTCATTTATTTATTTATAATCCTGACCGGACGCTGGTTATTAAGCGGCCAAGCGTTACCAGCGGCTTTGATGTGGAATTTTTGTTTGTAGCGCGCCGTTTGGGATATTGCATTCAAGAAGTGCCTGTGGTGTGGAACTATCAAGAAACACGTAGAGTTAGCATTCTGAGGGATACATTGCGCGGGATATGTGATTTGTTGAATATATTAATTGCTGACTTGGGAGGCAATTATCCGAAACGCAAATCAGTAAAACAAGCAGAGTAAAAAAATGCCGCCTAACTGGATTGCTGTTTAATAGTTCTGTTGATAAAAAATGTACCCACTACTATGCCAAGTAGAGCACCTGCAAAGACATCCGAAGCAAAGTGAGAATCAAGATATATTCTTGAAACGCCGGCTATAGCTGCAATAGAATAAAAAATATATCTGCCCTTTGGATATGCTGCTGACAGGACTGCTGCAAGGGCAAAGGATGAGGCTGAATGGCCTGAGGGAAATGAGTCAAGGCCTGTAGACAGCGACGGGCCCAGGCTGCTTATGCCTTTGTCTGCCATAGTCGGCCTTGGCCTTCCTATTATATGTTTAATTATCTGAACTATAATACCAGCAGAAATAATAGCGATCAAACCGAACTTTCCTGTTCTCAGCAGGCTGTCTTTTTTCTTTAAATGCCCGGCAAGCATCAAAATCATTGCTATAGCTGCTTGAACGCCGCCGTCGCCGAATTTATTCAGAGTCTGAACAAATGTTTCCCATTCTTCTGACTTGACGTTTATTTTTACAAATTCCCTGATTTGATGGTCAAATGCCAATAATATTAATAGAATTATTATTGGTATTAAAATATATGCCGTTTTTTTTAAAATAGTTTTTTTGTCCATTATTTTTTATCCAACCTGCACTGCGCCATGTTATTTGCCAGTAAGATATATATGCTATCCTGTCCAGCATAGTGCATGCCTGTTGCCTCTTTTAATTCCATTGCATAAGGTAGTTTTGTGATTACATACAACGGAGTTTCCTCCTCTGCCATTGCCTTAAGTTTTTCTATATCATTTTTATGCAGAGCAAGAACCTGTTGCTGGGAATAAAAGAGGATGCTCGGATTGTTTATGCGGTATGCAGCAATCCTTCTTTCAGGTTCTTTTTTTTCTTTAATAGACAAAGCAAAGTTTTTAAGCGGCGACTGAATAGACCTTTCTACCTCCGGAACGGCAAGATTGAGGCTGATTAATATAAATATAGAGGATGTGAGGCCAATTATGCCAACAGCAACTCCGTTTTTATTTTTCAAAAATGCAATAAGATATGTTATTCCTGCTATAAAAATAAAAACAGAAAGTATAATTGGCCATCTTCCTATCCTGAGCGGTATATCTGCAAAGCCATGCGGAAGGGTTGGGTGTACCTTATTTAATATTACAGGAGCAATGAAAAAGCATGCAGAAATGATAAAGCAAAAAAGTGCAAATGATAGGGCAGAATATTTCATCCCTTTTGATATTTCTTTATTGTCCTCTAAATAGGTTTTGAATAACATTGCAGTTATTAGCGCCATTGGCGGAAACAGCGGAGCAATATAATTTGGGAGCTTTGTCTTTGATAGAGAGAAGAATATAAATACTGCTAAAAACCAGATGATTGAAAACAGGGCGAGTCTATCCTTAATTGCTGTCTCAGCGTCATGGTGAGCTTGCTGAACCATAAGGTTTTTTGGCAGTACTTTATAAACAGCATATGGAAGGAAGGTGCTCCATGGGAAAAAACCAATGAGTATTACAGGGAAATAGTAAAAAATGGGGCCGCTGTGGCCGGAGTTTACACTTGTAAATCTTTGTAAGTTGTGCTTTAAGAAAAAGGCATTGATATACTCCCATCCATGTGCCCTTATTTCCAGAATATACCATGGAAGGACAATGGCTAAGAATATTATTGCGCCTGAGAAGACATGAGCTTCTTTTAGCGTTTCTTTAAATCTCTTTGTCAATATAAGATATGGTATGATGGCCATTGCAGGTATTGCAATGCCTATCGGTCCCTTTGCAAGGACAGTAATCCCCATGAATGCGTATGATATAAGATAAAGCCTTTTGTCTTTGCCTTCCATTGCAATAAAAAACAGATACATGGCTGCTGCAATAAAAAAGACAAGGGCCATATCAATGATAGCAGCATGGGCAAGGACTATTATCTCAAAAGATGTTGCCAGGATAAAGCCGCTTAAAAGCCCGTAAATCTTTTCATCAAACCTCTTTGCAAAAAGAAATGTTGCAGTAATTAAAAATATGCCCATCAAGGCAGACCAGAATCTTGCGGCAAACTCATTTATGCCAAAGACAAAAAATGACGATGCCATGAGCCAGTAAAACAGGACGGGTTTTTCGTGGTTGTTTTTGTAATTATACTTGGGTGTAACATAATCCGCTGTCTCTAACATTTCCCTCGTTGTCTCTGAGTAAAATGCCTCATCAACATCAAAGAGCGTGTATGAGCCTAATTTATGAAAGAAGAGCAGAGAAGAAAGGATTATCAATCCAATTAAAAGATATTTCTGACTATGCATCATATGTTTTTAGCCCCTTTACAAATTTCAATTCGTCTTTTTTTGTCTTTAAAATGCCGTTCATTTTCTTTTCAAATGCCTTTTCAAGAATTGTCCTGAATTTCGGCCCCTGCTTTACGCCTATTTTTATCAGGTCCCTGCCTGTGATAGAAAGGCTTATCTTTCTTAGTTCAGTCAGATACAGGGATATATATTTTTTAGCCATTTTCTCTTTTGCCTTTGCCATCATGAATACGATTGTCTCAACAGAAAGGGTATGCAGAAGGTGGTGTATCCTGCTCGGCTGAGGGGTTGTGTGCCTTGAGAATTCTGATAATACTGCCTCAGCATTTTCCTTTGCCTCTATAAGTTTTTTAGCAGATTTTTCAGGGATAGAAAGCCTCTTGCAAATCTCTTCAACATCCTTTCTGCCAAGGCCGTTTATCAGACCCATGAAATATATCAGCCATTTTTCTATTGCTATATCCAAAAAGAGCAGATCAAACCATGCAATTGCCTCGTGAATCTTTTCAAAGAGGCGTGCGCTCTCATCTTTGAATGCAATTTTGGGATGGACAAACTTTAACAGGTCAAGCTCTGACATCCTTGATAAAGCCTTAACAGGCTCTGCCTCCTCAAATATGAGTTTCATTTCATTAAAGACCCTTTTGCCGCTCAGCTTGTGAAACAGCTCCATTTTTACAGCAGTCTTGATAAGGTTCTGGGTATGCTTGCCTATCTTAAAATTAAACCTTTGCTCAAACCTTATTGCCCGAAAGACCCTTGTCGGGTCTTCAATAAAACTCAAATTGTGAAGCGCCCTTATTGCCTTTTCCTTTATATCTCTCTGGCCGCCGAAAAAGTCAATGAGGTTCCCGTAGTCATTGCTGTTTAGTTTTATCGCAAGCGTATTAATGGTAAAGTCCCTTCGGTAGAGGTCTTTCTTTATAGAGCTTAGCTCAACAGTCGGCAATGCGGTCGGGTATTCGTAATACTCTGTCCTTGCAGTTGCAACATCAAGCCTGAAACCATCCGGCATGATTACAACTGCAGTGCCAAATCTCTGATGGCTCTTTACCTTTGCCTTGAATTTTTTTCCGAATCTATTTGCAAAGGCAATGCCGTCGCCTTCTATCACAATATCTACATCAAAGTTTTCATATCCAAGGAGGAGGTCGCGGACAAAGCCGCCGACTGCATAGGCATTAACCCCCGCTTCATCTGCAATCTTTCCGATATCTTTTAATAGTTTTTCTATATTATCAGGCAGACGCTCCTTTAAAATATGGCTGAGTTTTCTGCTGTATGTATAATGAAAACCTTTTGGCAGCTCCTCTGCGCCGAGCGGTTTCATCAATATATCATCATGGAGCGTTCGCAAAAGGTCTGTTCTTGTAATAGCGCCGATAATTTTGTCATTCTCTACAACAGGCATGAATCTCTGATTGCCTTCAACCATGAGTGATTCTATCTTATCAAACGGCGTGTCAGGGCCAACCTTCTGCATATCTGTATACATGAAATCAGATGCCTTTGCGCCTTCCAAATGGTGGAAGATAGCCTTCTGTATCATCTCCCTTGATACAAGGCCGGCAAACCTGTTTTTATCAAGCACAGGGAGGACATTCACGCTATACTGCGTCATTATCCGCTCTGCCTCTTTTATGCTGGCATCTACCTGAACGGTTTTAATCGGTGTTGTCATTATGTCCTTTGCAACCCTTGTTGGAGTAACCTTTCTGTTTAGTATATCAATAAGCCTTTCCTGCACCTGAACGATTGTTAAATCTTTTATCGTCCCTGATGCAGCAGTAGAGTGTCCGCCGCCTCCAAGCTCCTTTAATATCCCGCCAACATCCACATTTGGCATGCGGCTTCTTGCTACTATGTGTATCCTGTCCTCCATGCGCACAAGAACAAACAGGGCATTTATATTCTCCATGTCCCTTAGCTTATGCGCTATCAGCGCAAGTTCCCCTACATATTTTTCTGTTGACGCAATGGCAATGATGACCTTTATACCGTGAAAATAATACTCTTTTGCAGAATGCAGGAGGTCATTTAAGATTTCTATCTGCTCTGCATCAAGCTCTTTTATTATGTAATCTGAGACAAGGTTTAAGTCAGCGCCCTTTGAAAGCAGATATGCTGCTGCCTGTAAATCCCTTGGTGTTGTGGAGGGGAAGGTTAGAGAGCCTGTTTCTTCATATATGCCGAGCGCAAAGAGAGTAGCCTCCTGAGGCGTAATCTCAATCTTTTTCTCTATGAGTTTTTCTATGAAGATCGTTGTTGTTGCGCCAACAATCTCAAGAACCTCAACCTCGCCATGGATATCCTTATCTGTATGCGGGTGATGGTCATAGATATGTATCTTTAAATCAGGCCTACTTATTATCTCTGAAAACCTTCCAAGCCTCTCAGGCGTCTTTACATCCACTAAGATGAGCCTTGTAATTTTATCAAGTTCAATATTTTTTATTTTTGCTATGCCAAAGGCATCCTCAGGCGTCTTTGAAAAAAAATTGCGGACATTCCTCTCCTGCGCGCCTGAGAAGACTGGTATCGCCTCTGGATAAAGTTTCTTTGCTGATAGCATGGAGGCAAGGGAGTCAAAGTCCGCATTGGTATGGCTTGTAATAACCTCCATTAATCTATTTTCCTTCAAGCACCCTGTCCACATCAAGCGGCAGAAGCACTATCTCAATCCTTCTGTTCTGAGCCTTGCCTTCGTCAGTATCATTGCCTGCAATCGGCCTGAATTCTGAATATCCTGCTGCTACTAAAAGCTTTGGGTCAATCTCCGCCTTATCCTGAAGGAACCTTGCTACTGTAGTTGCCCTTGTTGTTGAGAGCTCCCAGTTTGTAGGATACTTTGCCTGCAAGCCAGGGCCAATCGGCACATTATCTGTATGCCCCTCTATCCTTATCTGCTTGTCAGTTACCTTTTTCAATATATCTCCAACCTTTTTCAGAACCTCTTTTCCCTTTGGTTTTATCTCTGCCTTGCCAGAGTCAAATAGGATTTTTTCTACCATATTAACAGAGAGCTTGTCTTTAATCTGCGTAATCTTTATCTCGCCCTGTTTAATCTCCTGCTGAAGGTCTTTAACAAGGTTATCATAAGTGGATTTTAGCCTTGCAACTACCTCCTCTTTCTCCCTTGCGAGCCTTTCCATCTCCATTGACAGCTCGCCTTTTGCATTTAGCAGTTCCCTGTTCTTTTGCATCAGTTCAGCAATGGTCTTGGACTGCGCATCCTTGCTTGCCTTCATTGAATCATTAAGCCTTGAAATGTCATTCTCAAGCGATTCAATCCTGCCTTTTAATGACGCAATCTGGTCGTTTAATGCCTTGTTTTCGCTATTCGCCTTATTCAGGGTAGCATTTGCCTTGTCAAGCCCACTCTGGTACTTCTCTGCCTCTTTTACCTTATCCTGATACTTTCCTGTTGTTACAAAACAGCCGATGAGGGTTGTTAATGATACAATAACTACTGTAAAGTGAAGCAACCTTTTCATAACATTTCTCCTTTCCTGTAATTGGATTTTATCCACCCTCCCTTGATATTTTATTTACTAAATATTACATTAATAAAGAGATGTTTGCAACAGCAAAAGAAGGGATGACATTTTCTTGATGGTGAAAAATGCGGCGAGGAAACTGCTCTACTGCCTTGTGCTTATAAGCATGACAGCGCCTGCGGTGCTGAATATTATATTTGCAAGCCATGCTGCAAGCAAAGGCGGAAGGATTCCGCCTTTGCCCAGAGATATCCCAAAGGATAGAATAATAATGTAAAGAAATGCAATTATTGTGCTGATGCCAATGCCCATGATAATCCCGCTGCTTCTGCTGCTTTTAAGCGCAAAGGGTATGGCAATGAGACACAATATAAAATTTGCAAAGGGTATGGCGGTCTTGGCATAGAGATCTACAACATAGCGCGTGACATTGAATCCCTCCTGCCTTAATCTTGCCACGTAATTCCTCAACTCGGCAAAGCTCATCTCATCAGGATTTTTTATTGTTTCCTTAAATTCTTCAGGCGTTTTATCCAGTGAAATATATTCTTTGTCAAATGGTTTTATATCAATATTTCGGTCTTTTAAGAAATTTTTTAACACCCCTTCAATCAGATGCCATTTCCCTTCTTCGTATACCATCTCTTTTGCATCTATGCGGGCTGTTAGATTAAATTCACTATCAAATTTATATACAGAGATGCCTTTAAATTGGCTGTTTTTAGCATCCAGCAGTTGTATATTAAATATGGCGTTACCGCTGTCTCTAAACCATACCTTGTCCTGTTTAAAGAATATTTTTTGCGGCTTTTTTTCTATCATTAAATATTTTACACGGTAGAATTTTTGCGTTGTATAGGGAACAATTGTCTCATTTCCAAGAAGAATAAATATGCTTATAAAGAAAGTTAAGGCAAGCAGCGGATTAATAACATTGTAGAGGCTTATGCCGTTTGCCTTCATTGCAGTAATCTCGCTATTTTTTGACAAGACGCCTAATGTAAATAATGTTGATAGAAGGATTGCTACAGGGCTTGTCTGAAATATTATCATTGGAAATTTCAGTATAAAAAATTGTATTATATATGTAATGAAGACTTTATGCCTAATGAAGTACTCAAGGTTTTCTACAAGGTCTACTATTATGTATAAGACAATGATGGTGCTCATGCAAAGAATGAATGTCCTCAAAAATGATTCTATAATATATTTGGATAATATCTTCATTTTTTCTTATTCCATACCTTGTTTAAGACATAGTAGTAAAAATCAAAAATAAATCCTAAAGCCTTAAAAGGCGATTCGTTGGCAGTTTTTACAACTAAAAAAATCCCAAAGAATGCAAAAAATATGTTCGGCAGCCAAATGGCAAGAAAGGCGTTTATAAAATCTAGTCTTCCAAGAAAATCGCCTAATGTGCTTATAAGATAATAAGCAAGCGCTATCCCTATTGCTAAAGCAAAACCTGTTGATCTTCCTGAGCGCTTTGAGGTAATTCCAAGAGGAGCGCCAATAATACCCATCAGCACGCACGCAAAGGGCATTGAGAATTTCTTGTGTATCTCCATTAAGTAGGCAGTATAATTATTATTTTCCTTTTTCCTCTTGTCAATCTCATCCATAAGTTCGCCTATTGTCATTTCCAGGCGGTCCTTTGTTAATTTGCTTGTTTTAAATTCAATATTAAGCTGCAAGTCATAATTTGTAAAGTCTACCTTCTGGTAAGCACCTGAAAGCTCTGCGCCTCTGTGAAGGCTGCCGTCTTTCAGCCTTAGAATTATCTTTTTTGCCTCTTTATCTGTGATGATTGTGCCTGATTTTGCAATGATGACATTCGGCTCCTTAGGGTCGCGAAGGTCTGATATAAATATCCCGTTAAACTCCTCTGGCCTCGGCATCTCTTTTACATAAATCATTAGATTTTCAAAGGTGTCGTTAAAGACGCCTTCTTCAATCGCAAGCGATGCCTTTGTCTTTATTGTATTATAAATGAGATTTTTAAGGGCAAAGTTTCCATAAGGCATTGCAGATATCATAAGGTATATCGTAATAATACCTGTGAATAATGAGAATGTTAAAACAGGTATAATCATTCTATATAAACTGATACCGCTTGCTTTTAGCGCTATAATTTCACCATCACTTGAAAGACGGCTGAAGGCAAGTATAGAGGCTGTTAATGTAGAGACTGGGATTGTTATGACTAAAAAGGAGGGGAGGATAAAGATGATAAGCTCAAAGATTATAAAAAATGCTATACCTTTGTTTATTAACAAATCGCTTAGCCGCAGTATCTGATTCATTAAAAGGACAAAGGTAAAGACAAAGATGGAAATGACGAAGGGCGGCAGAATCTCCATGAGTATATAGCGGTCAATAATCTTCATTTGCTTTAAATATAGCTTATTTGATGTTATTTGTAAACACCGTTAGAAGAAAATGGCTTCAAACGCCATTTTCTTCGAGGGAATTAATGCTTTTCACAGACGGGAGGAGCGGGACTTTCTAATGGGGTAAATAACCTTTACAAGATACAGCCCGTGGGCAGGCGCTGTTTTGCCTGCGAGCTTTCGGTCTTTGGCTTTCAGGATGGTTTCTATCTTATCTGGTGTTAGTTTGCCGATTCCGACAGCAATTAGAGTTCCAATAATATTTCTTACCATGTGATGGAGAAAGGCGTCTGCCTCAATGGTGAATTGAATAAAGCCATCCTTCTTTGTAATAGCAAGTCTTTTGATTCTCCTTACAGGGTTCTCAGCAGTGCATGAGGATGCCCTGAAAGAGG
>CAKKRA010000074.1 GCA_919902475.1 Nitrospiria bacterium | reverse complement strand
TGGATAATTTTCATTTTACCCAGGCTGGAAAGGGCAAGACCGACTGGGAGGTAAAGGCTGTCAGGGCAAAACTCTTTAAAAAGGAGAATAAGGCTGTATTGGAAGATGTAGTGGCTGTCTTTACCACATCGCAGGGTATCAGGCTGGAACTTAAAGGGGACGAAGGGCTCTTTAATACAGAATCACATGATATTTACATCAGAAAAAGAAATAATGATATTAAAATTATCTCAAGCAACGGCTATACCATGACAACAGATTCCCTTTCATGGGACAATAAAAAGAGGGTTGTTGCAACTGATGACGCAGTTTCAATAGAAGGCAAAGAGATAAGGTTGAAAGGAAAGGGTTTAAGGATTAATGCCATATCACAGGAATTAGAGGTGCTGTCAAATGTTGAGGCTGTTATTAAAAAGTAGGCTGTTGTTTATCTTAATAGTCTTCTTATTATATAATTCCGTTAATGCAAAGGAGCCGTCTCGCAAAGACGATGAAGATAAACCTATTGTTATTACATCGCAAAGGATGACTGCTATAAATGAGCAGAATAAACTGATATTTGAAAGAGATGTAATTGTGAAAAAAGATGATATGACTTTATATGCAGATAAGATGGAGATATTGTTTGTTAAGGTTAAAGACGCAGGATTGGCAGATATTGCAGATGACAGCGGCAAAGAAGATAAAAGGGATATCTCCACTATCAAGGCAATGGGAAATGTGAAGATAGTAAGCGGTGAAAAAACAGCTACTGCTGATGAGGCTGTTTATTACAAGGATGAAGAAAAGGTGGTGCTTACAGGCGAGCCAAAGGCATGGGAAAAGGGTGATATGGTAACAGGCACAAAAATGACAATTTATATAAAAGAGGATAGGAGCATAGTTGAAGGAAGCAAAGTAATTGTGAATCCGCAAAAGAAGGATAAGAAAAAAGGGTTTTCAATATTTAAATAACTGTAATGTTAGAAGCAAAGGGTCTTGTAAAATCATATAAGGGGAGGAAGGTTGTAAATAGTCTCAGCCTTATAGTAGAAAAAGGAGAGGTTGTGGGACTGCTTGGCCCAAATGGCGCTGGCAAAACAACAACCTTTTATATGGCTGTCGGCTTGATAAGGCCAGACAAGGGTTCTGTTTATCTTAATGATAAAAATATTACAGAACTTCCAATGTATTTGAGGGCGCGGATGGGAATAAGTTATTTGCCGCAAGAGCCGTCTGTCTTTAGAAAACTTACAGTCAGGGAAAATATCATGTCAATCCTTGAGACAATTGATTTGGAGGATAAAGAGCGGGAAGAGAGGCTTGATTCATTGCTCTCTGAGCTGAACATATCGCATTTAGCGGATAATAAGGCATATACCCTTTCAGGCGGCGAGAGAAGGCGGGTTGAGATAACAAGGGCGCTTGTGACATCTCCCTCATTTATGCTTTTAGATGAACCATTTGCAGGGATAGATCCGATAGCAGTCACAGAGATACAAAATATTATCGCCAAATTAAAGAAGAAGAATATAGGCATCCTGATAACTGACCACAGTGTTCAGGAGACACTTGCAATAACAGACAGGGCATATATTATAAACGAAGGCAAGATACTTATTTCTGGCACGCCTAAAGAGATTGCTCACAGCTCAAAGGCGAGGGCAATATACCTTGGTGATAAGTTCAGGTTGATGGGTGAAGGCCATGTTAAAGAAGAAGAAAAAAGGGCATAAAAAGGGGTAGGATGGAAAGCAGATTAGACTTAAGGCTAAGCCAAAAACTAATAATGACGCCGCAACTCCAGCAGGCGATAAAACTGCTTCAACTGTCGAGGCTTGAGCTGTCGCAGGCATTAAGCATAGAGCTGCTTGAAAATCCTCTGTTAGAGGACGAAATTATTGCTGATGATGATATGATACCCTCAGAGAGCGCTGAGAAGGAGAAGAAGGACGATTATATACAAGAGAATTCTGATGTTGAAAAAGATGGTTCTGCAGAGGGGACTGATGAATTTAATTTTATCTGGGAGGACTATTATGGTGATAATAGAAATGAGGGGAGGGATGCCGGATATTTTCCATCTTCACAAGAAGAAATGCCCTCTTATGACCAAACATTGTCCAGGCCTGTTGATTTAACAGAACATCTTTTTTGGCAATTGAGGCTTTCCACATCAGACAATAAAGATGAAGATATAGGCACAATGATTATCGGCAACATTGATGATGACGGCTATTTACGCGCAACATCTGATGAGCTAAGCAGGCTTTTAAATGTTTCTAATGAGGATATAGAGAGGTTAATAAAATTAATACAGGGCTTTGACCCAATAGGCGTATGCGCGAGAGATTTGAAGGAGTGCCTGCTGATTCAGGCAGAGCAGTTAGAATTAAAAGAGACGCTGGTAGAGGATATTATACTTAATCATTTAGAGGATATAGAAAAGAGAAATTATCAGAAGATAGCAAAAAAGATTAATGTTCCGATTGATGAAATCATTAAGGCAGTTAAGGTCATAGAGGGGCTGGAGCCGAAGCCGGGAAGGGCATATTCTGTTTCAGAACCGCATTATATAATCCCTGATGTCTTTGTTGTTAAATCGGATGGAGACTATCTAATTTACTTGAATGAAGACGGCCTCCCAAAGCTCAGAATAAGCCCGTTCTACCGCAGGCTTTTAAGGGCAAAAAGGGATGTTCCTGAGCCTACGCTTGATTATATGGAAAAAAAGTTTAAATCAGCGATATGGTTTATGAAGAGCATAGAGCAGAGAAACAGGACAATCTACAGGGTTGCAGAAAGCATAGTAAAATTCCAGAGGGGATTTTTTGATAAGGGAATAGAGCATCTAAAGCCGCTTGTCCTCCGTGATGTTGCAGCAGATATCTCTATGCATGAATCCACGATAAGCAGGGCAACAACAAATAAATATATGTTTACGCCGCAGGGCATCTTTGAGTTAAAATATTTCTTTAGCACAGGCATATCAAAGGGCGATGGTAATGTAATGTCATCATTGTCTGTTCAGCAGATGATCAAAGAGATTGTTAATGACGAGGATGGGAAGAGGCCTTTAAATGACCAGGAGATTGCAGAAAGGCTTAAAGCTAAAAATATTAATATAGCAAGAAGAACAGTTGCAAAGTACAGAAAAGGGATGAATATTTCCGCAACTACCATGAGAAAACGCATCTGATATCCAGATTTAGCGGTATGGGTAGTAGTTTAGATTAAATTAATAAGTTAACGGAGGTTTTATGCAGGTAATAGTGAATGGAAGACATATAGATGTAACAGATGCATTGAGAAATTATGCAGAATCAAAGGTAAAAAAGATTGAAAAATATCTTCCGGATACTACTGAGGCTGTAGTTACGCTTTCAGTGCAGAAATATCGCCATAATGCAGAGATATTGATAAAGGTAAACGGCCTTCTTATTCAGGCAGAGGATGAGACAGGAGAGATGTATTCTGCTATTGATAAGGTTATGGATAAGATAGAAAGGCAGGTAAAGCGATATAAGGAAAAACTATTAAACAGGCACAAGGACAGCGAGAGCATAAAAACTACTTCTAAAACAAAGGCTGGAGAGGCTGAAGATAAGGATATACCAAAGATAATAAAAACTAAAAGGTTTGAGATAAAACCCATGCTTCCAGATGAGGCAGTAATGCAGATGGAGCTTCTCCATAAAGATTTTTTTGTCTTTACAAATGCAGGTGATAATAAGGTTAATGTTATTTACAGGAGAAGGGACGGCAACATCGGCCTAATAGAACCAATTGCATAGCAAATGAAAAATCTAAGGGTTGTGTTTATAACAGGCCTTTCAGGCTCAGGCAAGAGCAATGCAATAAAGTGCTTTGAAGACATCGGATTCTTTTGTGTTGATAATCTTCCAACAGCTCTTCTTCCCAAATTTACCGAACTTTGCACGCAGTCAGGCAATGAGATTAACAGAGTTGCCATAGGAATTGATGTAAGAGAGAGGGGCTTCTTTAAAAACTTTTTAGAGGTGCTGGATGAGCTTAAGAAGGAAAATTATAATATAGAAATCCTTTTTTTAGAGGCTTCAGATGAAGCGCTTGTCAGGAGATTCAGTGAGACGAGGAGGCCTCATCCTCTTGCGAAGAGCGGGTCTGTTGTTGATGGCATAAGATTGGAACGGGAGACGCTGTCAGAACTCAGAAAGAGGGCTGATAAGATTATTGATACCACAAATTACAATGTACATCAGCTTAAGGAGGTTTTAAACAAACATTATTTTGAATCAGAAGGCAGAAGGCTGACAATATCATTTGTATCCTTTGGTTATAAATACGGCATACCCTATGATGTTGACCTTATGCTTGATGTAAGATTCATACAGAATCCAAATTTTGTAAAGGGATTAAAGCCCCTTAAAGGCAGCGATAAGCGGGTAATTGACTATGTTCTGAAATTTCATGAGACAAAGGCCTTTTTAGAAAAGCTCCATGAGTTCTTAAAATTTCTAATTCCAATGTATGAAAAAGAAGGGAAGTCTTATCTTACAATAGGGATCGGCTGCACAGGCGGAAGGCATAGGTCAGTCGCTGTAAGTGAAATCTTAAAGGGCTATCTGGAAAAGGAAGGATATAGTATAAATATTAAGCACAGGGATATTAATTTTTAAAGGGGTCAGTTTAAAGTTGGCTGCATATATAATAGGCATAACAGGCGCCTCAGGCGTGATATACGGGATAAGACTGATTTCTTATTTAGCAGAGAAGAGCAATAAGATATACCTTTCAATATCAAAGGAGGGCATTTCCATAATTGCCGATGAAATTGGTATTGATTGGCATGGCAATGAGTTAGAGGTTAATAAGAAGATAAAGGAATATTTTAAGACACCTGAAAACGCAATCCAATATTTTGCAGAAGATAATTTTAATTCGCCTGCTGCAAGCGGCTCTGTAAAGGCAGAGGCTATGATAATTGCCCCGTGCTCTATGAAGGCGCTGTCTGCTGTTGCCAATGGTTTTTCTTCAAATCTTATTGAACGCGCAGCAGATGTCACATTAAAGGAGAGACGTATGCTTGTAATGGTGCCGAGAGAGACGCCTTTAAACAGCATACATCTTGAAAATATGCTTAAATTATCAAAGATGGGGGTGCGTATTGTTCCACCGAATACAGCCTTTTATAATCATCCTAAAACCATAGATGATATGGTTGATTTTATTATTGGAAGAATACTTGACTGTTTAAATATAGAAAATAACCTGTATAGGAGATGGGGACAGTAAAATGAGAGTTTTAACAAAAGGATTGACTATTTTTATTATTTTGTTGTTGTTTTCAGGCTGCCAGAAAAATATTCAGACTATGGAAGTATTAAGACCAAATTGGTCAGAGGCAACCTTGAAGGTTACTGGTATTGCTAAATTGCAAGATGGCGATGCTGCTGATAGATTGATGTCTTTGCAAAAGGCCAAATCAGACGCCTTTAAAAATCTGAAGGAGGAGCTTTTAAATATAATGATTACAGATACAAAGACAATCGGTGAGTATATAAAGGATAAGGAAGCTGTAAAGGGACAGGTAGAGGATTTTATAAAAAGAGGAAAGGTTACAGAAGTCAGGCACATTCCTTCTGATAATAACATTGAGGTTGATATTGAGCTTTATTTGGGCAAAGGGTTTGAATCAATCATCTTGAAATAGAGGTCTTAAGATGCTGGATTCTGTTTTGTTATGGAAAAATGTAATTAGAAAGACGCCGCCGCTTATTCCATTCTATTATTCTTCAGTATCCTTTGAAGTGATAAGGATGATTGTTGATGATAAATCGACTGATTCAATGGTATTGGATACGATTGCCAAGGCATATTATAACAGCAGCAAGGTTATTGAAGTAATTTTAAGAAATTCAAACCTGCTTCCTCAGACTATAAAATTCTTACTTTCAAATTCTAATAAAGAAATCCTCCAGCTTGTTATATCTGTCAAGGAAAAGGGGTTAACGGCTTACTCATCACAAAAGGATTTAGTTTCTTTAGAGGCAGAATCTGAGACAGAATCTTTTAATGAAACAAGTGAAAAATATTTAAATATGTTTCAACAGATTCAAAAGATGAGCGTTTCTGAGAAGGTGCAATTGGCCCTAAAGGGCAATAAAGAGGCAAGAAATATATTGATAAAGGATGCAAATAAAAAGGTTGCCTTAACTGTGATAGAAAGCCCAAAGATGACAGAGCAGGAGATAGAGATGATCGCACAGTCAAAAAATGTATCTGAAGATGTCCTTCGTGAAATTGCTTCAAAAAAGGATTGGCTGAAAAATTATTCTATAGTAAAATCCCTTGTAAATAATTCCAAAACCCCTGTTGGAATATCTTTATCACACCTGAATCACCTAAAGGAAAAGGACTTAAATGACCTCACCAAGAACAAGAACATTCCGGAAACAATCAGGACTGCTGCAAACAGGCTCGTTATTTTAAGAAAAAGATCTGCAAGCAGCAAGTAAAATATCGCATTATATAGTAGCTGTAAAATAGCCATATTCAATATATAGTGTATCAGCTAACTTACCGTAAAAAAAAGAAAAAAAATACATAATTAGCCTTGACAAAGAAAATAATATAAGTATACTTACTATATAAATTAATTGATTAATAAAAAGCTTAATTAAATATTAAATATTAAGAATTCTAATTATAAACCATACGAGATATAGAAAATAAGAAAGCACACTATGCCGGGTAAAAAGAAATATAAGACAAATGAGATTTGTGATTTTTTTGATATTTCAAGGGCAACCCTCTTTAGATGGGAAGAGGAGAAGCTGATTTCAAATGTTGGAAGGGATTGGCGCAACTGGCGGGTTTATAGTGAAAAGAACATAAAAGAGATAGAAGATATAATAAGAAAGAAGTCTGGTAAGTAAATCCGATTATATATTAATATCTAATCGGATAAATCTTAAAATTACGGTGAGATAGATGTTTTTTGGAAAACCAAAGGATATTATTGGACTCGATATCGGCTCAAGCTCAATAAAGCTTGTCAAGTTAAAAGAGAGCGGTAAGGGTTACCAGTTAGAAAAGTTTGGCATACAACCACTCGCAACAGAATTGATAGTTGACGGAACTATCATGGATGCCGGCATGGTGGTTGATGCAATAAAGGCCCTTCTTTCTGAACAGAAAATAAAGACCAAAACTGCGGCAATTTCAGTATCAGGAAATGCTGTTATTGTTAAGAAAATCACCTTGCCGGCGATGAGCGAGGATGAGCTCGCAGAATCAATAAAGTGGGAGGCTGAACAGTATATACCATTTGACATTAATGATGTTAATGTTGATTTCCAGATATTGGGTTCTGCCCAAGGGGCAGAGGGGCAGCCGCAAATAAATGTGGTTTTGGTTGCTGTTAAAAAGGATAAGCTTAATGACTATACAGCGCTGGTAACAGAGGCTGGGTTGGACCCGCTGGTTGTGGATATAGACGCCTTTGCAATAGAGAATATGTACAGCATAAATTATGGAGCAACACCCGGCGAGATAGCTGCGTTGATAAATATAGGCGCTGGTATAATGAATATTAATATCTTAAAAGACGGCACCTTTGCCTTTGCAAGAGATATTTCAATCGGCGGCAACAGATATACTGAGACAATACAAAAAGAGCTCGGATTAAGCTATGATGAGGCGGAAAAGGCAAAGAAAAGCGAGGCAGTAGAGGGTGTTCAGGCAGATGAGGCTCAGCGCGTTATTAATACTGTTTCTGCTGAATTAGCATCAGAGATTACACGTTCCTTTGACTTTTTCAGAACTACTTCGGCGCACGAGAATATAGATAAGATTCTGATTAGCGGCGGGAGCGCAATGCTTAATGGTATTGCGCCATTTCTTGCTGACAAGCTTGGTATAGGGGTTGAGCTGGCAAACCCTTTTAAAAGTATTAAAATTAATTCAAAGGATTTTGATCCTGAATATATTCAGCATGTAGCTCCGATTGCAGGGGTTGCAGTCGGACTGGCAATGAGAAGAGTGGGCGACAGATGATTAAGATAAACCTTTCAACAATAAAGAAGGGCGTAAAAAAGAGCAAGAAAAAGGTTGAATTTCAATCGCAGCTAATTGCTGCAGTAGCTCTTATTGTAATTACTGTTGGAGGTGTGGGATACGGGTGGATGTTTTTAAGCAGCAAGGTAAGCCGTCTTGAAAATGAAAAGGTATTGGCAAACAAGGAATTAAATAGCTTAAAAGAAAAGGTGAAGGTAGTTGAAAATTATGAGAAGGATAAAAAGAATTTTGAGGAAAAGATATCTGTTATTGAGCAATTGAAGAAGAATCAGACAGGACCTGTTATTATGCTGGATGAGATTAGCAAGAATATTCCTGAAAGGGTTTGGCTGACAAAGATTACAGAGTCAGGCGGCAGGATAAATATGGAGGGTAATGCCATTTCAAATACAGACCTGGCAGGTTTTATTAATAGCCTGAAAAAGACAAAGGGATTTTCTAATGTTGAATTAACAGAATCAAAGGGCGCTGCAGAGGCAAATATCCCGATTTATACCTTTAAAATGCAGTGCGATTTTAAGGTTGTAATGGGTGCAGAATGAATTTTGATGTATTAAAAAATATACCAGTATACCAGAAGATGATAATATTTTTATTGTTCATTCTTATTATTGTCGGCGGCTTCTTCTATTTTGCATATATACCAAAAAATAACAGGATCAATGCGCTTCAAAATGAAATTGCAAAGATAAATAATGAGATTCAGGTAAATAAGACAAAATTAAGAAGGATAGATGAATTAAAGGCGGAAAATGAGATATTGCAAAAGAGACTTCTCGAATTGCAGGAGCAGCTTCCTACAGAGACAGATGCAACTGCTTTATTAAAGCAGATATCAGAATTAGGAGTGCAGACAGGGCTTGATTTTAAATCATGGAAGCCAGGAAGCAAGAAACAGAACTCTTCGGGTTTATATATGGAGATGCCTGTAAGTGTTGAGGTCGATGGCTCTTATCATAATCTTGGTGTATTTTTTTATAGGATTGGAAAGTTATCAAGAATAGTAAATATAACAGGATTAAATCTGGGCAGTCCTAAGGTTGTGAGAAACAAGATACATGTCCACACAGCCTTTACAGCAACTGCCTTTTCAGCAGTTGAAGGTGCTAAAAAAGATGTTGAACAGAAAAAAACAAAAACAGAGCCCAAAAAGAAATAGCATATTTTTGCTTATAACAGGCAGTATTCTGATTATTTCCTTAATTGGGTGTAAGGGCGAAAATAAGAAAAAGGCTGTTCAGCCAGTTCCCCAGCCTGCTCCTTCTAAGACTGCACAGGCGCCTGCAGCAACAGCAGCTGAGCAGCAAAAGCCTGTAACCGCGGCTCTAAATGAACAGAAGCCTCAATCTCAAACAGGAACTCAGACAGGGAAACAGCAAAAAGAGGATGCTAAAAAGGAGCCGGAAAAGGGTAAGGCTGAAGAAAAGGCTGATGAGAAAAAGGAGTATGTCTATGATCCAACTGGAAAGAGGGATCCCTTTAGGTCAGCAATACTCGGTGAGTCCCTGCGTGGCAAGGAAACACTTCCGCCTTTGCAGAGGCGTGAAATCTCTGAATTAAAGCTAATAGGGATAATATGGAATAGTGCCGGCTATAATGCGATGCTTGAAACGCCTGATGGCAAGGGATATACAATAAAAGTTGGAACCATAGTCGGCCCTAAAAAGGGCGTTGTAAGGAAGGTTACTAAAAGAACAGTTGTAATAGAAGAGAAGTATATGGATATAATTGGCGAGATGAAAACGAGAGAAGTTATAATGGAGCTTCCCTCAAAAGAGGAGGTATTAGAATGAAAAAGATGTGTCTAACAACAGGTATAATACTTATTTTATTTGTTCTCTTTGCCTGTTCTCCTAAGGCGAGCCAGGTAAAGGATACCTCCATAAAGAAAACTGCTGGTGCAGCAACAATTACATATATAGATGCTAAAGACTTAGGGGATAAGACCCAGCTGGTTATTGAAGGTGACAACGTATTATCATATACAACATTCAAGCTCTCTGATCCTCTGAGGCTGGTTCTTGACTTTTCAGATACAACACTGGGCGCCTATAAAGAGAGGATTGTAATAAATCAGGGTGCAGTAACTGATATAATCCCGACAGAAATCGGAGAACCAAAAAGGATTGCAAGACTTGAAATTGCATTATCACAATTAGTTGATTCAAGTGTAAGGCAGGAAGGGCAGAGGATAATAATTGATGTTGAAAAGCCAAAAACCCCTGTGGCAGCAGACGCTCCAAAGATTACTGAGGTTCCTTTGGTAAAGGAAGAGCCTGTGGTAAAGGAAGAGTCTGTTAAGCCTCAGCCCGCAGAAATAAATGGCAAGGCAGCATCTGTTTTATCCAAGCTTGATGTAAAAAGAGAGGATGCTGTTACAAGGGTTGTAGTTTCAGGTGATGGTGAAATAAATGCCAATGCAATGATGGTAAGCGGCAACAGATTGGTAATTGATGTGCCAAATACAACGAGTAATATAAAACCTCAGATAATAAACGTTAATAATCACTTATTAAAACGAGTCAGAGTCGGACAGCACGCAAAACCCGAAAAGAAGGTAAGGATAGTATTAGATCTGACAGCGCAATTATCCTACAATGTTTCAAAGGAAAATAGCAGGCTGGTTATAGCAATAAGTAAAGAGGCAGCATCTGTTAAGAAAGAAGATATTTCTGCAGCGGAAATCAAAGAACCATCAGCAGTTAAGGTGCCTGTGCAAGAGCCGAAAGAAACGGCAACTGCAGCAAAAGAGCCAGAAAAACCTATTATAGAAGCTAAACCAAAAGAAGAGGCGCTGTCTGCGCCAAAGGAAGAAATAGTAATACAGCCTGAGAAGCTGATTGAAAAACCAAAGGCAACACCTCCAAAACGTGTAATTACAGAAAAGGATATGTTTACATATAAAGAGGTGGTTCCGTCAAGGAAATATACAGGCAAGAGGATATCATTAGATTTTCAGGATGCTGATATTAGAAATGTCTTGAGGCTTATTGCAGATGTAAGCGGATACAATCTTGCTGCGGGAGACGATGTTAAGGGAAAGGTTACCATAAAACTCCTGAATGTGCCGTGGGATCAGTCACTCGACCTGATACTTAAGATGAATAATCTCGGTTATATTAGAGAAGGCAATATTCTAAGGGTTGCAACATTAAAAAATATTGAGGAGCAGCTTACAGCAGAGGCAAAGACAAGAGAAGCAGAACAAAAATCTGGCGAGCTGCTGACAAAGATATTATATGTAAATTATGGTGCTGCAAAGGATTTTCAGGAGACATTAAAAAAGAGTTTGAGCCCGAGGGGCAGTATTGTAATAGAGGATAAGACAAATGCAGTGATTGTAAAAGATATTTCAAAGGCAGTTGATGAGGTTACAGAACTTGTCAGGACACTGGACAGAAAGGTGCCGCAGGTTATGATAGAGGCAAGAATTGTAGAGGCAGATACAACCTTTACAAGGGAGCTTGGTGTTCAGTGGGGTGCTAATCAGAGACAAGATACTTCTTCGAGCGGCGCAACTTATACAATATACGGCGGTGGTACAAAGAAAAGCACCTCTGATACAACAGCTACACCTCTTACAAATGGTATTGGAGTTAATAATACAGGATTTCTTGTTAATCTACCAGCGGCAGTTGGTCCTGGTTCAGGTGGTTCATTAGGTTTTCTCCTTAGCTATGCTCCTGCTTTACTTAATCTTGATTTCCAGTTATCAGCAATGGAATCACGTGGTAAAGGCAAAGTCTTATCAAATCCAAAAATACTGGCATTGGATAATAAAGAGGCATTTATACAGACTGGATATAGAATTCCTTATGAATCAGTATCTACATCAGGTACAAAAACAGAGTGGATTGATGCTGTTCTGCAGTTGAAGGTTACGCCGCATGTAACGCCTGATAATCATATCATGATGGCTATAAAGATTGAGAAAAATGAGCCTGATTTCTCCAACAGGGCTGCAGGCAATGCGCCGACTATTTCAACAAAAGAGGCAAAGACAGATGTCTTAGTGAATAACGGCGATACAATTGTAATTGGCGGCATCTACAAAAGGAAACTCGATGACAGCGAACAGGGTGTACCTTTATTTTCAAAGATTCCAATCTTAGGTTGGCTGTTTAAGAAGCAATATGTATATGACAAACCAGAGGAGCTTATTATATTCATTACGCCAAAGATTACACAATTAGAGGCATTATAGTTTGAAATAACAGATTGAATTATTAATATAGTTTATATATAATGTCCGCTCAGGCGGACATTTTTTTTATCAGGGGGAAGTATGCTGAGATATTTGACTGCAGGAGAATCTCATGGGCAGGGATTGATAGGGATTTTAGATGGATATCCTGCTGGTATTAAGATTTTTGCTAAAGATATAAATAAAGATCTTGGCAGAAGGCAGATTGGCTACGGCCGTGGGAACAGGATGCAGATAGAAAATGATAAGGCCGAGATATTATCTGGCGTGAGGTGGGGCAGGTCATTAGGGAGTCCAATCAGCCTTCTTATTAAAAATAAAGACTGGTTGAATTGGGAAAAGGCAATGTCAATGTCCTCTGAATATGAAGATAGCGTGAGTCCAGTGACAAAGCCGAGGCCAGGGCATGCAGACTTGACAGGACTTATTAAGTATGACCATAAAGATATAAGGAATATCCTTGAAAGGGCAAGCGCAAGGGAGACTGCAATAAGAGTGGCGATTGGCGCAGTATGTAAATTATTATTAAAAGAATTCAATATAGAAATAATAAGCCATGTAACTGAGATTGGCGGCATTGGTATTGACAGGATGAAATTAAAATTAGATGATATACAGAAAAAGGCAGAGTCATCCTTACTGCGCTGCGCTGATAAAGATGCTGAAAAAAAGATGATTAAAATGGTTGATTCAGCTAAGAGGAGCGGCGATTCATTGGGCGGTGTATTTGAAGTAATTGTTGCAAACCCTCCGATTGGCATTGGCAGCCATACCCAGTGGGACAGAAAGATAAATGCAAGGCTCTCTAATGCAATAATGAGTATACAGGCAATAAAGGGCGTAGAGATAGGACTTGGTTTTGAGGCTGCAAAGAGATTTGGTTCAGATGTTCATGATGAGATATTTTATGATAAGAAAAGCAAGAGATTTTACAGAAAGACGAATAATGCAGGGGGAATTGAAGGCGGTATGACAAATGGCGAAGAGATAATTATAAGGGCAGCAATGAAGCCTATACCGACCTTAATGAAACCCCTTAGATCA
>CAKKRA010000073.1 GCA_919902475.1 Nitrospiria bacterium | reverse complement strand
GGAATAAAGCGGTTTGTGGAGTGGTATAAAGACTATTTTGGCTGTTAGAGAGAATTTTTACCCTTAGCCCCATTATTTCCCCGTATCCTTTCCCCTTGAAATCTTTTTTCTTATTATATAGAGTATGCAAAATATTGGAGGTTAAATTGTCTTGAGCAGGGTTATTTTTTTTATGGATTATGATAAATATGGAAAGACAGAGGCGCCGCCAATACTATTTTTTGTCCAGATACTCCTTGATAAAGGGCATGATGTGGAGTTTGTTGTATCAAAGGATGAGCTTTTTGAGAAGGTGGGCACAAAGCGATATGACAGCGTCTGTATCTCCATGCTCAGCACAAATGAGATAAGGGAGACGTTAAAAACAGCAATACTAATAAAAAAGACAGACCCGCATGTTGTTACGATCCTCGGCGGTCAGGGTGTTACAGGGCTTTCCAATGAATTAATATATGCACAGGGCATTGACTGCGTAATGGAAGGCGAGGGGGAGATTATCCTTCCAATACTCCTTGATTACCTGATGAAGGCTCCGCAGTCTGTAAATCTTACAAGGCCGTTTGATGAAAAGGCAGAGTTAAATGTCCCAAAAAAGAGGGCAGAGGAGTGCGGTATTGATGGGATGAATCTGTTATTTAAGGACAAGGTTTTTTATCTGAGCCCGATTGGCAGTGATATTGCCTCTGCTTTGTCTGAGATGACCTTTGAGAGAAAGATAAAAGAGAATGAAGAAGATATTGTAATAGAGGTGCCTTTATCAGATTTTATTCTAAAGACCACAGATGAAAAGATTGTAAGATTTGATATTGACAAACAACAGCTTTTTGAGATGAATGCTGCACGCTATAAAGGGATAACTGGCAGTAATTTTCCACTTTCACCTATAAAATTGGAAGAATATAGTCATTCATATCCCACAAATGAGGAATTAAACGCCATTTCTAAGGCATATCCATGGGAAATTGTATTAGAAAAGGAATGGATTTCAATCGGGATATATAGCCAGAGGGGATGTAACTGGATGGAGTGCACCTTTTGCGGCATAAGAACCCCTGTTAACAGGAGATACGAGATATCTTTTATAATAAAGATATTAAAAGAGGCAGTAAAGAACGGGATTAAAGGGGTATCTTTTGATGATGACCAGTTTATACAGAATAAAAAATGGGTAAATGATCTTCTTGATGAGATTGTAGGGGCTGAGCTAAATAAGCAATTACAGTTTTCTACGATGCTAAAGGTGGAGGCAGGGAGGGATAAGGAGCTAATAAGGAAGTTTAAAGAAGCAGGTTTTTCTAAGCTGCAGATAGGGGTTGAGTCTTTCCTGCCTGAAAAGATAAAGTTTTTTTATAAGAGCGTCAGAGGCCATGAGGAGGCATATTGCATGGCTGCAAAAGAGGTAATATTTAACTGCCTTGATGTTGGTATTATCCCCGGCGCCTTTATAATTCTTACAAGGCCAAATGAAGGTGATGCCTTAAAGGAGGTTGCTGAAGAATTAAAAGAGGTTGTGGATGTCCTGTTTAAGGCATATCAGGATTTTAATATACTTCCGGTAATAAGCTTTAATGACCTTTTGATGGCATATCCAAACACGCCGCTGTTATCTCAGAGCGAGTACAAAAGGTTTTATGCGCCATTGGCGCCTGTGGAAAAAAAAGAAGGTGATAAAGTCTTTATTGATATAAGAAGGATGGAGATACCTTATGCGTATAAACTGAAAAACTTTGCGCTTACAACTTTTATAACCGAATTATTTGAGCTTACCAATAAGAGGGAAGATGCGCCTGCTGTTGTATGCGAGTCAATAGAGCATATTGATGATGCTGTTACAGCGCTTGAAAAACTTGTGGATAAGCTGGGGACTGAGGAATTTGCGGCCTTTGCATTTTTACGGGAGCTGAATAGAGACAGTTCATTTTATACTGAAACAGTAGTCTCTGATGTCATAAAAAACATTAATTTTCATTTAGATAAAGAGAATCAAGTTAATATTGAAACAGCCTCTGAAAAATTAAAAATTTTATTGGCAAAAGGGGAGCTAAAATTAGAACTTATCCACAGGGTTGTGGATAAGTTTGGAGATGAGGCATTAAAGGGATTGCTGAAGACAGTTATTCCAAAGAATCAGCTAAGGGAAAAAGAGGCGGTTATTAGTAATTGTCTAAAGATAAAAGAAAGAATAAAAATGTTAAAGGAAAGGCTTGATGTGGATGTAAAACGTTTTTTTGAAAGGATGAAAACAGAGGTTGAAGCAATATTAAAGATGGATGGCGCTGAGAGGCAGGTGTTCTATCTTAACAAGAAAAGGCAGGAGATTGTGGGCTATTCAAACAATATCATTCCATACCTTAAGGCCAGGAATGCTACAGGCAGGCTTATAGAATGGGTTGATGGCATCATAGAAGATTTAAAAAAAGTATAAGTAAACCTTATTTTTGTATTAGAAATAAGTATTTGACATTTAATTTACTAAGTTTTATTATTATGTGTTTTATAATAAGTAAGAAATGAGAAGTTTCTACTTCCAATTCTTAAAATACCAGTTTAAATACAAAATTTTATAAGAGGGTTAAAGGAGCATTATATGAGGATAGTTCTGCTCGGCGCACCTGGCGCTGGAAAAGGCACACAGGCAAAGAAGCTAATAGATAAATATGCAATCCCGCAGATTTCAACTGGTGATATTTTAAGAAAGGCTGTTGCAGACGGGACGCCGCTTGGGAAAGAGGCAAAGTCCTTTATGGATAAAGGCGAGCTTGTGCCTGATACAGTTGTCATCGGCCTGATACAGGAAAGGCTTAAACAGGATGACACCAAGAAGGGCTACATACTTGACGGCTTCCCAAGGAATACAGTTCAGGCCGAGACATTAGACAAGATGCTTAAGGAATTAGGGATGCCGCTTGATTCTGCCTTAAGCGTTGATGTGCCAAAAGACGATTTAATGAAGAGGCTTACAGGCAGAAGGACCTGCAAAAAATGCCAGCAGATGTATAATATCAACTTCTCTCAATCAAAAAAGGAGGGGGTGTGCGACAAGTGCGGCGGTGAGCTTTTTCAGAGGGATGATGATAAAGAGGCTACAATAAAAAAGAGGCTTGATGTTTACGAGGCGCAGACAGCGCCGCTTATAGACTATTATAAAAATAAGGGGATGCTTAAGTCTATCAGCGGCACAGGGAGCATAGATGAGATATTCAGCAAGGTCTGTGATGCTCTGGGGCTTAAATAGCGTACAAAAACTAAGGAGGACAGGAACATGTCATTGGTAAACCCGCATGGCAAGGATAAAAAATTAAAACCGCTTCTTCTGACAGGGGATGAATTAAAAGAAGAGCTCAAGAGGGCGAAAACCCTCAAGCAGATAAAGATTGCATCCCGTGAGTCAGGAGACCTGATAATGATGGGCATCGGCGGCTTCACCCCGATTGACGGATTTATGGGATATGAGGATTGGAAGGATATATGCTCTGATTACAGGATGATAGATGGCACCTTCTGGCCGATACCGATTACCCTGTCAACTGATGAAGATGTGAAGGCGGGAGACGAGATAGCCCTTTTCTCTGATGAGTACAATGAGATTATGGCTACGATGAAGGTTAAGGATGTCTATAAAATTGACAAGGGGTATGAGTGTAAAGAGGTTTTTAAGACCACTGATCAGGAGCATCCTGGCGTTAAGATGGTAATGAATCAGGCAGGCAAGAATCTTGCCGGGCCAGTGAAGGTCTTAAGCCAGGGAACCTTTCCAAATGAGTATAAGGGTATTTACCTTACCCCTTTTGAATCAAGGAAGCTGTTTGTTGACAAGGGATGGAAGACTGTTGCAGCATTCCAGACGAGAAACCCGATGCACCGCTCCCATGAGTATCTTGCAAAGATAGCGATAGAGACATGCGACGGCGTATTTGTCCACATGCTTCTCGGGAAGCTGAAACCGGGCGATATCCCCTCTGATGTAAGGCAGAAGGCTATTGATGTATTAACTGAGAAATATTTTGTTAAGAACACTATTGTCATTGGCGGCTATCCGCTCGATATGAGATACGCAGGGCCGAGAGAGGCCCTTCTCCATGCACTTTTCAGGCAGAACTACGGCTGCAGCCATCTCATAGTCGGCAGGGACCATGCAGGTGTCGGCGAGTACTACGGGCCGTTTGATGCGCATAAGATATTCGATGAAATCCCGAAGGATGCGCTTGAGACAAAGCCTCTGAAGATTGATTGGACATTCTGGTGCCATAAGTGCGACGGTATGGCTTCTATGAAGACATGCCCTCATGGAAAAGAGGACAGAATCCTTCTCAGTGGAACAAAGCTGAGGAAGATGCTTTCAGAAGGCGAAGCAGTGACAGACAAGTTCAGCCGGCCAGAGGTTCTTGATATACTGCGGAAATACTACGAAGGTTTGACAGAGAAGGTTGAGATAAAGACCCATAAATATGCAGAAGGAGCGTAAAAATACAGTATCAGCAGCATTGTTAGCCGGCTTTAAGATTAAAGCCAATCATTAAACCATATTATAAAGGAGGAGGTGTTATTATGCCAAGTTTTGTAATTACAGAGAAGTGTGACGGCTGCAAGGCGCAGG
>CAKKRA010000072.1 GCA_919902475.1 Nitrospiria bacterium | reverse complement strand
GAGAAGTACTATCTGCAAAGATAATTACAGATAAAATCTACGGCCAGGCAAGGGGATTTCGATTTGTGGAAATGGCTACAAATGAAGATGACCAGAAAGCTGTCACTATGTTTAATGGCCAGGCTTTTAAAGATCGTGAGCTGAAGGTATCTGAAGCAAGACCGCAGAGTGAAGGCGGAAGAGGCGGCGGCGGCGGACAGCGTAGGAGCGGCGGTTTCGGCGGCGGCGGAGGATTCGGCGGTGGTAGAAGAGAAAAAAGAGGCAGCAGCGGCGGTAGCAGCGGCGGCGGCGGCAGAAGAGGCTGGTAATTTAAAAAGGATTCAAGGGGTTGAGGGTAACCCCCTTGAATCCTTTTTTTTGCTTGCGATTTATAGTCTCGGAAGCGTTATTCCTGTCTGTCCCTGATACTTGCCTTTCTTGTCAGCGTAGCTAACCATACAATCTTCATCAGATTCTAAAAACAATACCTGTGCGATTCCCTCATTTGCATAAATCTTTGCTGGCAGAGGAGTTGTATTGCTTATTTCAATGGTTATGTAGCCCTCCCATGCAGCCTCAAGCGGAGTAAAGTTTGTTACTATCCCGCAGCGCGCGTATGTGCTCTTTCCAAGAACAATGCCTGTTACATTCCTCGGCATCTTAAAGTATTCCATGCTCCTTGCAAGCGCAAAGGAATTAGGAGGTATTATGCAGACACCCCCCTTGAAGTCTATAAAGGAGTTGTGGTCAAAGTCCTTTGGGTCAACAACAGTGGAATTGATATTTGTAAAAATCTTGAACTCATCGCCAACCCTTATATCATAGCCGTAAGATGAAAGGCCGAAGGAGATAACGCCATCGCGCTTCTGATCTTCTACAAAGGGCTTGATCATCTCCTTTTCCATTGCGAGTTTCTTAATCCATTTATCGCTCTTAATCATAATTATTTAATACCTCCTATACAAACAAACGCTGCTTTTGAATTTTTGATTGCACTACTTCGCACTGTAATCTATGTAATCATTTTTCAAATGGATTATAACACCTCTTTTCTAATCAAGCAATAATTTTAAATAGTCATATGTAATTTATGCTATACGTTACTGACAAAATATTAAATATTTTCCCCTTGTCAGGAGGGGGGGGTAGGGTATACAGAGCTGGTAATTTTAAAGTTGAAAACAGGTGGTGCTTCTTTTGATATTGCCTTTTTGACTGTTTTTAAGTAAAATTGTATTAAGTAACCTAAATAAGGAGACCTACATTCCACCAGCTATTGCACCACTTAGCACTTCGCTCGGTGTGGCATAAT
>CAKKRA010000071.1:419-7185 GCA_919902475.1 Nitrospiria bacterium | reverse complement strand
TGTGAATGAATTATCAGTGATAAGTTTTGGGCATCACCCTTGTTTTTCTTTAATTATATCCCTTTTCCCTTATCAAAACAATCTTTATTGGTTCTGAAATGAATGGGAATCTTTGATGCCTCTTTCTCGGCTTTTCGTTCTATGACAAGTCTGTAGCTCAAGACTTAAGCCATCCTTGACGAAATTTTTCATAGGGAGTAAATTTTGCAGCCTTTTTTTCAGCTTTTAAGAGGTCATTAGCGTCTTCTATATCTTCAATAAACTCAAGTAGGTTTTTGTAGTCCTTGAGATTAATAACCACAGCTGTCTTACGACCCTTTTCATCAATCAGGTATTTCGGTTTAACAAGTTCGGCAGTCTTTGCCATTTTATAACCACCTCCTTTAAAATATTATTATTTATTTTAATCTTTGTCCATTTTTTAATAATAATCTATCAAATAACCCCATGCAAGTCAAGAAAATCAGTAATATGGGAGGAAGAAGAATAAAGAAAATCGAGTAAACAAGGCATTGCTAAAAAATATTTGTAAAATGCTATTGACAAGAAGAATAAACTAATTATAATTTGAGGTAAAGAGATAATGAAAAAACCTACTAAATCAATAAAAAAAGAAATCAGAATTACAACTCCTCTGACAGACAAAGTCATCAAGAGCCTTAAAGCAGGCGATAAGGTCTTAATCAGCGGTGTTATTTATACTGCAAGGGATGTGGCGCACAAGAGGTTTGTGAGTGCAATAAAGGATAAAGAAAAGCTGCCTTTTAATCTTAAAGGCCAGATAATATATTTTACAGGCCCGACGCCTGCGCCGCCTGGCAAGGTAATTGGCTCTGCAGGGCCGACAACAAGTTCAAGAATGGATGCCTTCTCGCCAATTCTAATTAAAAAAGGCCTTAAGGCCATGATAGGCAAGGGGCCGAGAGGCAAAGATGTTATAGATGCCATTAAGAAATATAAGTCAGTCTATTTCGCAGCAGTAGGCGGAGCTGCTGCATTACTTTCAAAGAGTATAAAAAAGTCAGAGATAATTGCATACGAAGACCTTGGCACAGAGGCAATAAGAAGGCTTGAGGTAGAGGATTTCCCTGTGATTGTGGTAAATGATATATATGGTAATGATTTGTATATTGAGGGTATTAAAAGATATGGCAAGGAGGGAGTATAAAACAAAATATTTTTATAATTTCCACTTTTTCTCAAGAAACTCTTTTAAAGCAAGCGCATTGTTATGTTCATCATCCCTTGTTGCGTAAATAAAGGTGACATCACTCTTCTTTATGTGCTGCTTTAAAATTTTGGTAGTTTCTTTTTTATCTTTAAGCTCTGACCAGTAACGCTTTTTAAATTCATCCCATTTTTCAGGCTCATGATTAAACCATTTTCTAAGCTCCGAGCTCGGCGCTGCTTCCTTTAACCACAGGTTTATGCCTGTCTGCGCCTTTGTAAGTCCTCTTGGCCAGAGCCTCTCTACAAGTATCCTGAGGCCATCCTCTTTTGACGCTCTTTCATAGACCCGTTTTAGTTTAATCATTGTGGCTCATTTTTGACTGTGCTATTGACAAAAAAGCTTTCACCTACTAATATACCACAAAATGAAGAATAATACTAAGAAGAACATCTTTATTATAACACTAATAATTATCTTAACAGCCCTTTCTTATATAAATACCCTTAACAACTCCTTTGTATATGACGACAATACCTATGTTGTTGAAAACAGGCAGATTAGAAGCATCTCTAACATACCAAAAGCCTTTATCAGCTCCTATCCGCCTGATTCAAAGGAGCAGGGGCTTTACAGGCCGATTGTTACAATATCATACGTCTTTGATTATGCTGTCTGGGGTTTGAATCCAAAAGGTTTTCACCTTACCAATATAATATTTCATATACTCACATCCATCATTGTCTATTTCCTTGTTTTTGAAATATTAAAAAGCTCATTGCCGTCTCTAATTGCTGCCCTTATCTTCGCTCTTCATCCTGTGCATACAGAGGCAGTAACATGGGTTGTTGGCAGGGCAGAGGTGATGGCTGGCCTGTTCTATTTTCTATCATTCTTGCTTTATATAAAGGCAGGGGAATCAATATCTTTTAGAAACAGGCTGTTTATTGGCTCAAATATCTCTTATCTTTTTGCGCTTTTTTCAAAGGAGATGGCTATTACGCTTCCGATTCTGCTTTTTGTGTATGATTATTATTTTGTCCTGAAGAACCCCTCACCCCAGCCCTCTCCCCAAAGGGGAGAGGGGGTAGAGAAGGGCATCTCTCAAGGGGGAGAGCGAATGAAGGGGGGAGCGGAGAAAGGAAAAGGTGGGATTATAAAATGGCTTATAGAACGATATCTCCCCTTCATAATTATTACTATTATTTATATAACTGTTAGATATGCTGTACTCGGCGCCTTTGGCCCGCAGAAGAACCTCTCTTTTGCGCCTGATACTGGTTTGTATGAAAGATTTCTTACGATAATTGTTGTAATCGGCTATTATATAAGGCTTCTCTTTCTTCCGCTTAACCTCACAGTGGATTATGTATTCCCAAAGATTGCATCATTAAATTTACCTGTTTTTATATATGGAGGCATATTCTTAGTTTCTATTGCTATAACCGTTTTATTATATAAAAGATCCAAGAGGCTTTCTTTTTCTATTATCTTATTTTTTATAACCCTTTTACCTGTTGCTAACATTATGCCAATCGGCGAGCTTATAGCTGAAAGGTTTTTATATATACCATTAATCAGCTTTGTTCTTTTAATAGGAATAAGCACAGATTATTTCTTTATAAGGTTTCCATCAAGGTTCCTGAGGATTATAATCAGCATACCCTTGATACTTCTGGCTCTCTTCTATTCCAAATTGACAATCAGCAGGAATTACGACTGGGAGGATGCCTTTACACTCTGGAAAAGCACTATTTATACAACGCCTGCAAGCTCTGTTGCGCATAACAACCTTGGTATTGAATATGCTAAAAAAGAAGGGTATGTTGATGCAATAGTTGAATATAAAAAAGCCATTGAATTGTCGCCAAAATATTCCCATGCGCTAACAAATCTTGGCGATTCATATCTAAAAATAGGTCTGATAGACGAGGCAATAGATTTTTACAAGAAGGCCATTGAAACAGAGCCTGATTACTCTATTGCCTATAATAACCTCGGTTTTGCATATTTTGAAAAAAGACTTTATAAAGAGGCATTAGCTGAATATAAAAAGGCAATAGGGTTAAACCCTAAAGACCCGCTTTTTTATAATAATTTCGGAAATCTTTACGCCTCAATGAAGAGATATGATGATGCAATAGCAGAGTACAAAAGGGCTATTTCAATAGATTCATTGGATACAAATGCCTATAATAACTTGGGCGCGGTTTATGCACAGCAGGGCAAATTTAATGAGGCAGAGGCAGAGGTGAGGAAGGCGCTTGCTATTGACCCTGAAAACAGCCTTGCAAAGAAAACACTTGAGGATATATTGAACAGGGGAAGGATTGTTGTTGAAACAGAATCTCCTCTTGATAAAAAAGGCGGCAAGCCTGCTCAGATAGCAGCTTATAATGAGCTCGGCAATAAGTATAAGCAAAAAGGGTTGTATGATGACGCCATTTCATCTTACAAAAAGGCGCTGCAGATAGACCCAAAGGATGCAGGGAGCCATTATAATCTTGGCATTGCCTATGTTAAAAAAGGTTTATACAACGAAGCTGTTCTTGAAACAGAAAGCGCCCTTAAATTAGACCCGAAATTGGCAGATGCCCACAGGAATTTAGGATTAATATACTATTTATACCTAAAAGACAGTAAAAAGGCTGTTTATCATTTCAAAAAACTTCTTGAGATCGCTCCAAACCAGTTAGATGCAGAGAATATAAAGAAGATTATTAGGGATATTGATGGTAGTTGATAGTAGATATTATTTCTTTCTTGACAATAAATTATGTTCCCACCAAGTTCAATATTGTTTTTCCTAACAAATTATTATACAGCTTCTGTATATAAACTAAGCTAAATCATAGAATCAAGGGAAATTTAATACAATATTGACAGATATAACGACTATAATCTACACGCATTGCATCCCGAGCAGAACCATAAAAGAGGCAAAAAGCCCGCTGGATTTTTGATTTGAATTGAGATTGCGATATACACATATGTTTAAGGTTTGCAAAATTCCTGAGTTTTTGTGTTAGCACATTATTGTAGACGAGGCTCTGTTACCTCCCTTATGCAAATATACACAATCTCCAATAGCCTTTTCAGCTCCTCAATTTTGATGCTCAAAGGCGGCATGAGGACGATGACATTTCCGAGCGGTCTGATAATTAAGCCGTGCTTTCTTGCTTCTTTAATTATTTTTATGCCGATTTTTTCTTCTAATAGATAAGGCTCCTTTGTTCCTTTGTCTTTAACAAGCTCAATGCCAACCATAAATCCCTTCTGCCTTATGTCTCCAACATGATTCAGGTCTTCTAATTCTTTCAACCTCTTTGTCATGTATTTAATCTTTGGTTGGAGCTTCTGTAATGTCCTCTCCTTCTTAAACAAGTCAATATTTGCAATTGCAGCAGCACATGCCAATGGGTTTCCTGTGTATGTATGGCCGTGGAAAAAGGTTTTCAAATCCTTATACTCACCATAAAAGGCATTGAATATCTCATCTGTAACAAGCGTTGCTGCCAAAGGAAGATAGCCTCCTGTGATTCCTTTTGCAACTGCCATTATATCAGGCAAAACCCCTTCATGTTCGCAGGCAAACATCTTGCCTGTTCTACCAAATCCTGTTGCTACTTCATCTGCAATCATCAAAATATTATACTTTGAGCATAATTCCCTTATCTTTTTCAGATATCCATCAGGGGCAACGAGCATCCCTGCAGCGCCCTGCACAATCGGCTCAATAATCAGCGCTGCTGTATTATCAGCAAGTTTTTTTATCACAGATTTCGCATAATCAGCACATTCAAGATGACAATCAGGATATGTCTTTTTCAGGCTGCATCTGTAACAGTAGGGGGACTCTATTTTATATGTATCAAAAAGAAGGGGCTTATATATCTGATGGAATAGATCAATGCCGCCGACACTTACAGAGCCTATAGTGTCTCCATGATAGGCATTATAAAGGGAAATAAATTTCGTTTTATTTTTATACTCTGTCCCTTTTTGCTGCCAATATTGAAACGCCATCTTAAGCGCAATCTCTACTGCTGTTGAGCCGCTGTCTGAATAAAAAACCTTGGATAGTCCCTTTGGCGCAATCTTTATCAGCTTCTCTGATAGGATTATTGCAGGGACATTTGAAAGGCCGAGGAGCGTTGAATGGGCTATCTTATCAATCTGTTTTTTTACTGCTGTATCAATCTCCTTTTTCCTATGGCCGTGGACAGTTACCCAGAGCGATGAAACACCGTCAAGGTATTTCTTGCCGTAGATATCAATCAAATAGCTCCCTTTGCCCTTTTCTATAATTAAAGGGGCGTCATCCAACCAGTCCTTCATTTGGGTAAAGGGGTGCCAGATGTATCTTTTATCTAATTCTTCAAATTTCTTGTTTCTCTTTTTCTGATTCATTTGTTTAAATAACTTACTAAAATTTCCTTGAAATGTCAAAATATTATGGTATAATTACTTCGGTTCTTTTAAAAACAGGGGAAAAGGGATGGTAACAGGGGGTGGAGATGGATACATTTCAGAGGCGGCGGTATCCGCGGGTTAATATTACCTTGCCAGTTGAGTATAAGTCTGAGGGGAAGACTAAACGGGTTTTAGCTAAAACAGTCGGAGAGGGAGGACTGATGCTGAACCTTAATGAACATATTCCCTTGGAAGCAAAATTAAATCTAAGTCTATTCCTTCCGAATATGAGTCAATCATCTACTGCATTGTATAATCTAAAGGCAAAAGGAAAGGTTGTCTGGACGCAGGATGAAAGGGAAGAATTTTATTGCGGTATATCCTTTATTGAAATTGCTGATAATGACAGAGGCATATTAAGCGCCTTTATAAGCAAGTATCGGGAGATATAGTATTGTTTACAGGCATTATAGAGGAGCTTGGAACAGTAAAGGATATAAAAAAGGATTCAAAAGGCGCAAGGCTCTCTATTAGTGCAAAAACTGTTCTTGAGGGATTAAAGACAGGCGACAGTATAACAGTTAATGGCGCCTGTCTTACAGCAGTAAACATTTCCAATAACTCTTTTGAAGCAGATGCAGCCCCAGAGACCTTAAAAAAGACAAATCTCGGCGAATTCAAAAACGGCTCAAAGGTAAATCTTGAAAGGGCGTTGAGGCTTTCAGACAGACTCGGCGGCCATCTTGTAACAGGGCACATTGAGGCAACAGGTAAAATAAAAGAGAAAAAGAGTGCGGGCAATTCCTATCTATTTTTTATTGAAGCGCCAAAAGATATCTTAAAATATGTTGTGCCAAAGGGATCAATTGCAATTGACGGCATAAGCCTGACAGTTGTTGAGGTAACTGACAGGCTCTTTAGTGTTGCAATCATTCCACATACTATGTCTGTAACTACACTCGGGACAAAGGGCGCTGGTGATACAGTAAATCTTGAGACAGATATAATTGGCAAGTATGTAGAGAAGATGCTGCTAAAGGAGGATAAGAAAATAGACGCTGAATTCCTGAAGAGGCACGGATTTAGTAAATAGTGGTTGACATATAATTGTTATATATGATATGTATTAACTGAAAATTTAATAAGAATTACACAGGTAACCGCATTGGTTTTAAATGGGAACCC
>CAKKRA010000071.1:0-409 GCA_919902475.1 Nitrospiria bacterium | reverse complement strand
AGGCAGTAAAGGTTTGGGAGAGCCAGAAGACCTGCCTGTGTATTCCTTCCGCATCTTCGATGGTAAAGAAGGGAAGGGTGATGACTTGCATTTTAAATCAATCCCCTGTCTTTACTTAATTAAGAAGGCAGGGGATTTTTTTTTGAAAGGAGGTGATACCTTGGAGAGAATAGCAAGATTAAGAAGTATTGTTGCAGTTGATTATAAAAAGGCGATGTTTATTTTAACATCTGTATTAGTAGCAGCAGGGATAGTATACATTATTGGGTTTACACCATATCCTGCAATTCACGATGCATTTCATGATATTAGGCATGGGCTTGGGTTTCCATGTCACTAAGATTTATTATTATCCACACCCTCCCCTTAATCCCCTCCCATCAAGGGAGGGGAAAGGTGGAGATGCTTT
>CAKKRA010000070.1 GCA_919902475.1 Nitrospiria bacterium | reverse complement strand
CGCCTATATTTCCGATTACACCCGGCTTGTCATTATTAGAAAGGATAAGCATATACCCTTCTGGAACCGCCTCAATCGGAAACTCGTCTATCTGAACTATGCGAGGTTCCTTTTTGTTGTATAATGTGCCAGAGACAACAGATGTCTTACTTCCTGACTTAACCTTTAATGTTATAAGGCTTGTGAAATCCTCTACCTCAGATACCTTTGACTCTTTAACATTAACGCCCCTCTCCTTTGCAATTATCGGCGCATTTACATAATTGACAGTCTGCGTTAAAATTGGCGTTAATAAGCCTTTTAATACAGCTATTGTAATTGGCGCAACATTCAGCTCTGCCACCTCTCCCTTGTATTCAACTACCACTTCTGTTAAAGCGCCTTCGTATAACTGAGATTCAAAGCTTCCAAGCCTCTCACCGAGCGTAATAAAGGGCTGGAGCTTTGGAAGGATATCAGCAGGCACAGACGGCACATTTACAGCATTCCTTATTGTGCCGCGAACAAGATAATCCACAATCTGTTCTGCAATTGCAACTGCAACATTCTCCTGCGCCTCTTCTGTTGAAGCCCCAAGATGCGGCGTGCCGATAAAATTATCAAGTGCAAGCAAAGGATTATTCTCAGGCGGCTCTTTTTCAAAAACATCAAATGCTGCTGCAGCAACCTTTCCGCTCTTTAATGCCTCATATAAATCCTGCTCATTTATAATCCCGCCCCTTGCACAGTTTAAAATCCTGACACCATTCTTCATCTTGGCAATGGTATCCTTATTAATCAGATTCTTCGTCTCTTTTGTCAGTGGTGTATGGATGCTGATAAAGTCCGCCCTTTTATAAAGCTCATCCATGCTCACAAGCTCAATGCCCATCTCCTTAACCTTTTCAGGAGAGATAAATGGGTCAAAGGCAATGACATTCATCTTTAATCCCTGTGCGCGGTTGGCAACTACTCCGCCGATGTTTCCAATGCCGATAATACCGAGAGTCTTTCCATTAAGCTCTATCCCCATGAACTTCTTCTTTTCCCACTGCCCCTGCTTTAGAGAAGCAGCAGCCTGAGGGATATATCTTGCAGCAGCAAAGAGCATACCGATTGTGTGCTCAGCAGTTGTAATGGTATTGCCGCCAGGGGTATTCATTACAATAACACCCCTCTTTGTTGAAGCAGGTATATCAACATTATCAAGGCCTGATCCTGCGCGGCCTACAATCTTTAATTTCTTTGCAGCGTCTAATAACTGTTCATTTACCTTTGTAGCGCTCCTTATAATCAGGGCATCATAATCGCCAATTATAGACATTAGCTCATCTACGCTCGTCTTTGCCCTTGCATCTACCTCAAGGCCGGCGTTCTTTAATATATCTACACCCTGTTTTGACAGGTTATCGCTTATCAAGACCTTCATTTTATCAACATCTCCTCTGCAGCGCCAACACCCTTGCCAAGCTCAAGTTTATAGCCCATGCCCTTTAATACCATTTCTAAACCTGAAATAGCTGTTACTACATCAAAGGTATCTGCATAACCGAGATGCGCTATCCTGAAAACCTTTCCTTTAAGATGGTCCTGTCCGCCTGCAGCAGTTATACCATATTTTTCCCTTAATTCCTTATATATCTTCTGACCGTCAAAGCCCTCTGGAGCAGATACTGCTGTTAAGGCATTAGTTGGCGATTCTTTTGGAAACAGGGAAAGGCCAATTGCCTGAACACCTTTTCTTGTAGCTTCTGCAAGCCTGCTGTGCCTGTTAAATATATTTTCAAGGCCTTCATTCTTCATCATCTTTAATGCCTCACGAAGGCCGATGATAAGGGAGACAGCAGAGGTAAAGTTTGTCTGATTCTTTATGAGATTCTCCCTCTCCTTTTTAAAATTAAAATAGAACTTAGGGGTCTTTGCCTTTTCTGCAAATTTCCATGCCTTGTCGCTGATACTAACAAAGGCAAGGCCAGGCGGCAGCATCAATGCCTTTTGCGAGCCTGTAATTACAACATCAAGCCCCCATTCATCTGTTTTTATATCAAATACGCCGAGCGCTGTTATTGCATCAACAACCAATATTGTATCAGCATGTTTTTTTACAATATCAGCAACCGCCTTTGTATCATGTGCAACACCGGTTGATGTCTCGCTTGCCTGCATCAACACAGCCTTTATTGTTGGGTCTTTCCTTAATGCCTTTTCCACATCTTCGGGTTTTACTGCATAACCCCACTCAACCTTTATCTCAACAGGTGTAATTCCGTATGCCTGGCATATCTTCAGCCATCTTTCGCCGAATTTACCGCCATTGATTACAAGGGCTTTGTCCCCTTGCGATAGAAAATTTGTTACAGAGCCTTCCATGCCGCCTGTGCCGCTGGATGACAGAATCAATACATCATTCTTTGTCTGAAACAGCCATTTCAGGTTCTGCCTTGCCTCTTCAAATAATGGCAGAAACTCAGGCGCCCTGTGGTGGATAATCGGCATTGCCATTGCCAATAGAACCTCTGGAGGAACAGGTGTCGGCCCAGGTGCAAGCAGGTATCTTTTAAACATATTATGTATGCTCCTTTATATATCAAAAAATTTCTGTTAAACTATCACAATACTATCTTATTGTCAACATCACCTTGCTATTTTTGCAACATTCCTTGTAACTATAAATATTCTATGGTTATTATCTGCCTCATCCAGAGGAAAGAGGAAAAAACCAAGCTCATCATCCTTAAAACTATAGGTATATCCGCTTATAACCTCTCCATCAGTAAAGGTTACTGATACGCGTTTGCCAATATCGCCAGGCAATTTTACTGGCGCTGCAACATGTTTAGAAACATCCTTTTTACCATAAAAATCCTTTACAAAAAATACTGCCTTCATAACAGGGACATGCACCTCTTTCATTATATCCCTTTCATCGTCCCTGTAAACAACATGAAAGGTGTCTATAGTAGGGACAAAATCATTTGTAATGCCCTTGATGACTGTACCGTCTAAGAACTTTATAACAACTTTATTAGATAATTGCAAAACCCCACCCCTATTGTTTGACTGTTTATCAGAAGATAATATATAATGATAATGTTTGTGTCAAGGAGGATTTTTGACAAAGTTTATTGCTGATTCAATGCTCGGTAAACTTGCAATATGGCTGAGGGTTCTCGGCTGCGATACCCTCTATTTTAAAGAGATTGACGATGCCGCCCTGCTTAGAAGGGCTAAGGAAGAGGACAGAATACTCCTTACAAGAGATACCTTGTTAATAAAAAGACGCGGGATAAAGAATTATATTTTTATAAATGACAATGAACCATATAAGCAGTTGAGGCAGATTATTACTGCTTTAAAACTAAAATCAGACAAGAATTTTCTTACAAGATGCATATACTGCAATGAAGAGCTTGTATCAGTGCAAAAAGAGGATGTGGAGGGCATTGTGCCAGAATATGTATATGAAAATCATGATTCCTTTAATCAGTGCAGAAAATGCAAGAAAATCTACTGGAGAGGCACGCATTTTAGAAAAATTGAAAACAGGTTAGCGGAGATTTTTAGTTAATGAATAACTTTAAGTTCAGGCTCATAACCTCTGAGCCTCAAAATGGATTTATGAACATGGCTATTGATGAGGCAATAGCCATTGCATGTGATAAACAACTATCTCCGCCAACCCTGAGGCTTTATACATGGAATCCTCCCTGCGTCTCTATTGGATACTTTCAGGATGTTGATGAGGTCATTGATATTTCAGAATGTAAAAGATATGGCATTGACATTGTCAGGCGGCTCACTGGCGGCAAGGCAGTGCTTCACAACAAAGAGCTAACTTACAGCATCATCTCGCCTTCTAAGAACGATATTTTTTCAAATGGCATTAAAGGGTCATATAAAGCAATCGCTGACTGCCTTTTGCACGGAATTAAAAATTTGGGTATCTCTGGCGAGATTACAGAGAGACCCTCAAGAAAAGGAAACGGGTTTTCCTGTTTCTTGGACACCTCTTTTTATGAGATAAGCGTAAAAGGGAAAAAGCTCATTGGCAGCGCACAGAAAAGATGGAAAAACCTTTTTCTCCAGCACGGCTCAATCATCATTTCTCCTTCTCATACCCAGCTTGCAAGTCTTTTAAGATTTAATAATGAAAAAGAAAGAACAGGTTTCATAAACCTTCATAAAGAAAAAAGCACATCAATAGAAGAGGAAATAAAAAGTAGTTCAGATATTATTGAAATAAAATCTGCAATCAAAAAAGGCTTTGAAGAAAAAACTGGAATTAAATTATTTGAAGACGAGCTTACAGATTTTGAAAAAACCGAGGCACAGAGGCTTTTCAAGGAAAAATATGGAAATGATAACTGGAACTTAAAAAGGGAAACATCTTAATCAGGAGCACCCCTCTCCCTTAATGTGTGGGGCAACTGTTTAGTGTGGTGTCTCATAAATAGCTTTACACTTTTTGTCATTCCTGCATGCTTCTGGCAGGAATCCAGTCCTGTCTATTTGTGGATTCCCGCTCAAAAACGTTGCGGGAATGACACTAAAATAATGTAAAGAAGTGTAAGGGACAGGACATTAGCGTTTTCTAAGTAAAATGCTAAAAAGAGGGACGTTGCGTAAAAGAGTGTGTTAATTTCACCCCTTTTTCCCCTCTTTGTAAAAGAGGGGTCAGGGGAGATTTTTAAAATTAATATTAAAAATCCAGCGGGCTTTTTGCCTCTTTTACGGTTCTGCTTGGAACGCAATGGGTGTAGATCATTGTCGTATGTCTGTCAATATAGCATTACATTTTCCTTGATTTCATGATGTAGCTTAGCTATTATAAAGTAACTGTATACAATTTGTTAGGCTTAAACTATGCGCTAAGGCAACATCATCGGAGCGTAAACTTTATGAAGAAGGAAATAACTAAAGAGGA
>CAKKRA010000069.1 GCA_919902475.1 Nitrospiria bacterium | reverse complement strand
GAGATGGTTAGGGCAAGGGGTGTTTCCGAAATAAAAACCTATAAACCCCAAAACCTACTATAATAATCACACCTGCAGCAAGTATTGCAATATCCCTGTTAGTTGTATCTGGCTTTGACATGCCGCCGAATTTTATATCAATAGAAGGATTATTATCCTCTTTTATATAATTAATCTTAAACCTGACCTCCTGCTTTGCAGAGATGTCTTTCATTGAATAATGGTATTGATTAAAATCACTATCCTTTGTCTGATTTGATGAGGCAGGCGCAATAGAAAAATTATTTGAACGGAGGGGCTGCTGGATATTTACCTCAAGATTCATAATCTCGTATTTTGACTGGATTACATATTCAAAGGACTTATCCTTGCCGCCTTTAAAAGGATCGTATTGAAAGTCTATGAAGAAATTGCCATAGGGCATATTCATTGAAACCTGATTATAATCCCCCTTTTTCTCAATATCATAAATCTGGCAGAAGTGCTGTCCCTTTGGTGAAAGGGAACAGGCGTCTGTGAGCTTTGTCACGCCTTTTGGAAAGACAAAGGTAACCTGCGCTGGAAAGGCATCCTTATCAGCAAAACGGCCCTCATAAACAACAAGCACGCCAGAGGTATCATACTCAGGCCATACAGACACCTTCATCCTGCCGATTTTAAGGACATTCTCTTCACTATAAACCTGAACAGGAATTATTGTAATAAAAACCAAAAGGAAAGGCAAAATCCATTTAAACATCAGCTTTCTTTGAACCCCCATAAAAGCATCAAACAAACCAAATATTTAAAATAGTATAACACAATATTAGCCGTGTATTTTATATTATTTTTATAATATCATGCAAGGGTTTTTCAATTATTTTTTCTTCTCTTGACAAAAACTTCCTTTATGCTACATTATCCCCCATGAAAAATCGCTTTAAACAGCTCGAACAGTTTAAACGGTTTAAACAATTATTTCTCGTTATTTTCATCTCATCCATCCTATTTTCATTCGGCTGCAGCGGCGGAAAATTTCTTACATCAACAGGCGCAGAGGAAAAATTCGGCACAAACAAGGTAAGGGACAGGTTCTTTTCATGGAAGGTAGTAGAGTCTGAACATTTTCAGGTGCACTTTTATAAGGATGGAGAGGAGCTTGCAAAGGACTTATCCGCTGTTTTGGAAAAGGACTATTCCCGCATCTCAAACCTGCTCGGCATGCAGCAGGAGGGAAAGGCGCCGTTCTTTTTATATCTGACTCCAGATGATTATTATCAGACAAATATTACACTCGGCGAGGTAGAAGGCTCAGGAGGCTTTACCGAATTTTTTAAAAACAGGGTTACCTTTTATCCGAGAGGCTCTCAAAAATGGTTGAGGCTTGTTGCTACACATGAATATGCGCATCATCTTTCAGACCAGTATATCATGGGCGGCTCGCTTCCATACCGATCAATTACAATCTATATCAATGCTATACTTAATCCACAGTGGTATACAGAAGGCCTTGCTGAATATATCTCAGGAGACTTTGACTCCTATGCTGATATGCTTGTGCGCGACGCAGCAATTGACAGCAAGCTTATACCCTTCAGGCAGTTGAACGGCTTTTATCATTTGAAGCCGAGGCAGATACTCCTTGCATATAAAGAGGGCTATACTGTTTTTGATTTTCTCGTTAATAAATATGGTAAGGAGACTATTGCAATAATGACAGAAGATATTCAAAACCAGATAAACTCCTACTGGTCAATTGAGAAGGCGACAAAAGGACAGGTTGACCAGTCTATCAGGCACGACTGGGAAAACTATCTGAAGGAAAAATACAATAAACAGGTTGTTGGCAAAAAAGAGCCGTGGGATACCTCTGCACAATTGACAAAGGGTCCGGGGTGGAAGATACATCCGGTTGCATCGCCTGACAGCAAAAGGGTTGCATATCTGTCTGACGAGGCAAATGAGCAGGGAGATTATGATTTGTATATTATGGATGCAGATGGAAAGAACAAAAAGAGATTAACAAGAAACAGGCTTATCAGGCCATTGGGTCTCTCATTCTCGCCTGATGGTAAATATATCGCCTTTGTAAGCAACAAAAAGAGAAGGGATGATATTTATATTATCCCGTCTGATGGAGGCTTTTGCAGAAGGGTAAAGATTTCACTCAGACACAATTCCCATCCATCATTTTCTCCTGACAGCAAGAGGCTCATCTTTACATCACTCGTAAAGGGTTATACTGACATTTATATCGCTGATATTGATGGAAAAAATCTTGCGCAGATTACAAACACAAAGGAATATGAGGAGTCTCCTGTATTCTCTCCTGACGGCAGTAAGATATATTTTGTCCGCGAGATGAATGAACAAAAAGAGCTCTTTGTAATGAATGTTGATGGAACTAATATTGAGCGTCTGACTGAAAATATTTTTGACGACTTTGCGCCATCAATATCATCTGACGGCAAGAGGCTGAATTATGTATCTGACAGGAACGGGATATTTAACATCTATTCCATGAACATTGCCGGCGGCAGCATAACACAACATACAGATGTTACAGGTGGAAATCTTTACATGAATGTGACAAAAGAAAGGGAGATCATTTTTAGCTCATACAGAAATGGGATATTCAATATCTACAAGATGCAGTAAAAAACTTATTGTCTTCTTTGCAATAATATTTTTATTATTACCGGCAGCATCCTTTGCAGAAGATGAGAAAGAAGAGAAGCCGCAGATAAGAACTGTCCAGACTCCTACTGCAATAAGGGACTATTCCTTCAGGGCGTCAGCAGATCTTTTATTGCCGTATATTGATTACAATCCAGCAGACGGCTTTATTACAGGACTCTATCTGTACGGAAGTGATTATCTCGGCAGCCATCAGGTTGAGGCAATAGGTGGTTATGGATTCAACAGCGGACGCACACACCTTCAAGCTGGATATACTTACATGCGGTTTTGGCCAGCATTCGGAATAAACCTCTTTGAGAGATACACATATATTGAAAACAGCGATAGCAAAACTGATGAAGATGAGGAATGGTTTAGGGAGAGGGGCGGAAATTTCTTAGTGAGCTTTCCAATATCAAAAAATCTAAGAGTTGACGCTGTATATACTTTGAAAGAGGTTTTTGAGGAATTTAGGGAATATCCGGGCGCGCCATACAAAAGATACCAGCAGGCAGCAATTGGCGCAAGTATTGTATGGGATAATGTTGTATATCAGGAAATCGGGCCAATATCCGGCATACAGTTTAATATACACGGCGATTTTGGCGAAAAAAATCTCGGCAGCGATTTTTATTACAGAAATTATGAAGGCGAGATCAGGGGGTATGCAAATTACAATTTTAATCAGCACTGGAAATATGGAAAAAGGCTCGTTGCTGCAACAAGGCTGATGGCTGGATATAAAGAGAACGATGTTTTGGTGTTTCCATTAGGAGGTCAGGACAGCCTTCGCGGCTATGATTATCATGAATTCCACGGCACAAGGATTCTGCTTGGAAATCTTGAACTGCGATATCCATTATTTGAGATAAATTATGTAGTGCTGCCAATGGATCTATTTCTTGCAAAGAGGCTTGACTTTGCAGTCTTTGGCGATGCCGGCCATGTATGGAACGACAGCAAGAACGCAAAGTTTGAAAACACAGAGGCAAGCATTGGCGCAGCTTTAAGATTCCTCATGTTCATATACGGCAAGATACCGTTATATCATAATATTGAGTTTGCCCAAAGCATTACTGATGCAAAAAGAGATGCAGCGCTCTACTTCTCCTTTGGGACAATGTTTTAGAAAGACATCCTATTTCTTAACATCCTTCACACACCGAAATCCTATAAGGTGGCTCATACCGTCTTCACGTATGCCTTCCTTAGAGGCGCATCTTGCCTGATGCGAGAGCTGTGCCCATGAGCCTCCCTTTACAACCCTCATCTTCTTTTCAGCATCAAACCAGTCAGATGTCCACTCTGCTACATTTCCAGCCATGCCGCGCACGCCAAAAGGGCTTGTGTCTTTTGGATACAGGCCTACATGCCCTCCGAACAGATGCACAGACTCTGCTGTATGTGCTGCGCCAGGCTCAAAATCATTGCCCCACGGATACATCCTTGCGTCAGCGCCGCGTGCTGCCATCTCCCATTCTGCCTCTGTGGGCAGCCTCTTTCCAGCCCATTTTGCATATGCCTCAGCATCCTTATATGCCACCATCATTACAGGATAGTTGGCCTTTTCTGTTGGGTAATCTGTGCCAGACCAGTCTGGCGGCGGCTGATGGCCTGTTGCTAATATAAATTTGCGATACTGCGCAAATGTAACCTCATAGCGGTCAATATAAAATGGCTTTAACATTACCTTTCGCTGAGGAGATTCCATTTTACATGCCTCTGCATCAAAGGTCTTTTTGGAACCAAACTTTTTTGTTATATCCTCTACCTCAGCAGTGGTGCTTCCCATTGTAAACTCGCCGCCTGGTATAAAGACCATATCATTTTCTACATCAGGCCCGCGGCCGTGATGGCCAATATGTTCAGATGCGCTTTCCTTTCCTATTGCTGCAGCAGAGAATTGAAGTAATAATATAATGAATAATAAAAAAACACTGAAGACTATTTTTCTCATTCTGTAATTCTCCTTTATTAATTGTTTGACAGAAGAGGTTAAATTTTACGATTTTATCCCTTATACACCTTATAATCTATATCCGGGAAAAGATTATCTTTATACTCAATATCAGAAAGCCAGCCCTCGTCAATTCTGTCTGCCTTTATATCCTCAAAGAGCCTTGTAAATCTAAGAAGATGCGTTTTGACCCTTTTTACAGCATACTCAACTACTGTCCCTGTCTTCATTATAAATGGCCAGTCAGAGGACTGTGCAAGCAGCAGCTCCCTTGCCGCCTGATTCAATGCACGGCCTTTAAGCCCATCAGCATTTGGATAACCATTCGCAAGCTCTATCATCCTCTCTGCTGCCTTATGCAAATGCCTGTATATCCAGTCATTGCTTTCTTCAAGCCAAACCTCGGAGTACCCCTTATATCCCCAGCTTGACATAGATGGCGTTGAAACCTGATTTATTGGGTTCTCTTTCAGATATTCCATTGGTGTTATCAGTTTAATGGTCTTCTGGTCACATGCAATCTTTCTGATTAAAAAGTTCAGCCACTCAGGCCCTTCAAACCACCAGTGGCCGTAAAGCTCTGCATCGTAGGGTGAGATAATAATGGGCTTCTTTTTTAAAAGGTCAAAAAGGTATTCAATCTGCTTCTCCCTGTTGAACATAAAATTCCCTGCATGCCCTGCTGCCTTATCAAGCGCCCACTGCCTTACGTATGGCTCTTTATAATCTGTATTCCCTGTAATGCGGAAATACTTGATGCCGGTATTTATCCTAATGCCGTCTTTGTGGATATATGGCTTTATATATTCATAATCAAGGTCAAAGCCTACATCCCTGTAAAAATCCCTGTAGTTGTAATCCCCTGGATAGCCCTCTACAGCGCTCCAGACCTGCTTTGCAGATTCCAGGTCCCTTCCAAAGGCAGCAGCGCCTGACTTGCAATACAGAGGCGCAAAGACTCCATACTTTGGCCTTGGTGATGCATATAGAATACCGTGGGCATCTAAGAAAAAGAACTTTATCCCTGCAGCCTTTAAGATATTATCAAGTCCCGGATAATAACCGCACTCCGGAAGCCATATCCCCTTTGGCTTTACGCCAAGATGCTTTTCGTGATGCCTCACTGCAATCTCAATCTGTGCCTTTGCAGCAGTTGGATTAACTTCCATCAACGGCAAAAATCCGTGCGTTGCGCCGCAAGTAATAATCTCAAGCTTTCCTGCATCCTGGAATTTCTTAAAGGCTGAGACAAGTTTTCTTTTATATCTGTCAACAAAGACCCATCTTGCGTTTTTGAATCTGTCATTATACATCCTCGCAAGGCTGTTAAATTCAGGCTGATGCTTAGTCCTTTCAATCTCCTTTTCTGAAAGCTCTATAAGCATCTCTATATGATGAATGTATCTATTCTGAAGTAGTTCATCAGTCAGCATTGCAATAAGTGTAGGAGAAAGTGACATGGTGAGCCTGAAATCAACACCATCATTCAGCAGACCGTCAAAGACATTGATTAAAGGAATGTATGTCTCAGTAATAGCCTCATAAAGCCAGTCCTCTTCAAGAAAGTCCTCATATTCAGGGTGCCTTACAAAGGGAAGATGTGAATGAAGCACAATGGCAAGATAGCCTTTTTCCAAAAAGCCTCCAAAAAAAATCCCCCCTCACCCCCCTTTACTAAAGGGGGGATGGGGGGATTAAAAAAATGGCGGGATAGAATGTCCCGCCTCTATAATTTAAAAATTTAACGGCAAAGTAAAAAGCTCCAGATGCAAGGCGGAGCGAGGACTCGCACCGCAGCATACATCTTAGTATGTGAGGATGCGAGGCCGAAGCGACAACGCAGCAGATGGACTTTTTACGAAGCCGTTAGTTCCACCTGCTGCCAGGAGATGAAATCCCAAGAAGATGCAGCCTCTTCTTTATCATCTCTTTTATTTCTAATGTAGAAAGTCCGATGCCGTATCCGCCTGAGACTGCAAAGAGCTTCATAAACTCTTCCTCCAAAAGCATCCACTCTTCGTCCACTACATCCGAGACCGTATCCCTCGGCATGGTTACAGCATTTGACCTTACAAGTGTCAGGAATCTGCCGTCAGAAGCCAGTGCGCCAAGGTCAATGCAGAATGACCTGTTTGGCCTATTGATATTTATATACCAGCTTCCTGTCATATCATAAACCTCAATATCAAAATAGCTGCGGGCGTTTTTCCCGTCAAAGTGGATATCAGTCACATCATATACCCTTAACACAAGCCTTACATCAGGACCCAAGAGTCTCTTTGTATCCTCATATCTCTGACTGGTAACCTCCCAGTAAGTAAAGGCATAATAGGGATCCCTTGCCATAAGCACTATCTTATTCTCTCCATAAAAAGGCGGCAGTTCCTCTCTTTTTTCAACAGGGAAAAGCTTCTCTTCTACATGGCCTACATAATACTTTGCAGCCTCTACAATCTCCTCACCTGCCTTTGCAGCAATAGGCATTGGAACAGGCAACTCTTCTTTTATTATCTCCGGAGCCTTTTTAATTTTAGCAGTCTTTTTCAACTCAGGCTCTTTTATTGCTGTTATTTCTTTCTTCACAGCCTTTTTAACAACCCCTTTGGATGCCATCTTCTTCTCTAAAGACTTAACAGCCGCAGGCTTTAGCCTGCGTTCAGAGATGAGTAATAAATCTATAATCTCAGACTTCTTTGCCTTTGCTGGAACTTTGATATTCATCTTTGCTGCTATCTTTTTCAGCTCGGCAATTGTCTTTTTATTCATATCCTTTTTATCCACTTTAACACCCCCTTTATGAATAAAATATCCCCTTTTTTTTCTTATATTACCATATTTATTATATATTAGTAAACAAAATTATTGGAGGCCGACGGCAATTCTAAGGGCATTATTCAATTGTTGAATCTTTTCAAGACCTTCTTCTGTCTTCCCTTTGCTCAAACTCTGACAGGTCTATCGGCAGGTTTACAAGAAATGTGGTTCCCTTGCCTAATTCACTCTTTACCTGAATAAACCCATTATGCTCTGTTACTATCTCCTGAACTATTGACAACCCCAATCCAGTCCCTTCCCGCTCCTTGCTCTCATGCTTTGTAGTGTAAAAAGGATTAAATATCCTCTCTATATTCTCTTCTGGTATTCCCATACCATTGTCTGTTACCTCTATCTGAATATATTCCTTCTCCCCTATCCTGCCTGTGGGCGATAAGATGTGTTTTGTCTTTCTGGTTGTTATTTCTATCTTCCCATCTCCATTTACAGCATCTATTGCATTAAATATAAGATTCAATATAACCTGTTTTATCTGTTCGTTATCCACCTTTGCCATAGGCAGTTGATTCTCATATTTTCTCTCTATCTTTATACCTTTCTTTTTCGCCTCGTATTCCACAAAGACCACTGTCCTTTCTACTATATCATTTATATCTTCATCTTTTAATACAGGCGCACGAGGTCTTGAGTAGTCCATTATCTCCTTTAATAATGCCTCTATCCTCTCTACCTCCTGCAGGGCTCTTATAGGTATTTTTTCTGTAAATTCCTCATCCTTCCCGTATCTTTCAGGCAGTAATTGAAGGCAGGTTTTTATCGGCACAAGGGGATTTCTTATCTCATGCGCAAGCCCTGCTGCCATGTCTCCTATGGTCTTCAGCCTCTCCATTCTCCTGATGATGTGTTTGGATTCTTTTATCCGTTCTACAAGCTGGGCATTCTGTATGGTTATTGCCGCCTGTCTGCCAAGAGAAAGGAATAGCTCTATATCCTCATGAGAATACATGCCCCTGTCTCCCTTTATTCCCAGGTTGCAAAAACCTACAACCTTATCCTTTTCCATAAAAGGTATGGCAATCTCAGATTCCATCTCTCTTAGTATTTTTATTATTTCCTGTGTTATTTGCGTGCTCGGATATCTCTCTATCTCCTCCCTTATTGCAACATCCTTTTTTTTAAGAAAATAGTTTATTAATGCACCCTGCTCTTTTATATTTATCCTGCCCTTTTCCTCATCAATGCCAAAAGCAGACCACATAATATATGCCTTTTTTTCTTCATCAAATAGGAAGATAGAGGCCTTTTTAATCTTAAGTGTTTCAACAAAGGTGTTGATGGTCTTTTCAAGAAGCTCGTTTAATGTCAAAACTGACACCATCTCCTTTGTGAAGTTGGAGAGGACTTTGTAGCTATCATATTTATTGCTAAATAAGACCTTTTCTATCGCTGCCTCTGCCCTTAATCTTATCCTATAAAAAGCAATTACAGCCACTATTAGAAGGCAAACTATAATTATGGAATATGAAATATTTATAGTTTTAAAAAAAAAGTTCTGAGTCCATAAGAGTATAAGATATATAGGGATTAAAACAAGAAGCACGCTAAGAACATAAGCGCTGCCTTTCTTGAATACAATGTTTATACCCATCAATCTGTGTTTTATAATTGAGTATGTAACTAAAATAGTATACGCTGAGACAAGTATGCTCAGAATTGGCGGAATAGGTATCCTGTACCAATAAAAATAGTTAGTCATGCCCGTAGAGAAAGTAATAAGGCTGCCAACAAATACATAAAGGACCTGATTTCTGAATATGCCGTGGCTCTCCCTGACAGAGCGGAACATCAGATATTGTGAATAGATAACATTTAAGCCAAAATGCAGAAGCTGCACATGAAAAAGAGGCCCTGGCAGAAGCCAATAATTAAAAGACATATATGGCCCGCCTTCTTTAGCAAACAATGGCGTATAAGCTGTGGCAATGAAGAAAATACTAATTAGATAGTTTCCAATAAGTAAAGATTTGTTGTTCAGTCTTCGTTTTAAAAGTGAGGTTGTGTTCTGCCTCAGCAAAGAAAATACAAAGTGGGTAAAGAAGGCGGGAACAATCATAGCTCCCATCATACAAGTTCTCAAATAAAAATCTGCTGATTTTATATCTGGCGCAATTTGCCACAGAAAATAAAATAACGCCCACCATGCCACACCCAATGTAAAGCCTGAAAATGCCCTGTTAGTAGTAGTCTTTGGATTATTAGCAAGGATAATTATGGTCATGAGAAGACTTGTAATCAGGTTGAATAACGCTGAAAAAGAATAATATGTCATTGAAAATAATATATCCATATCAACCTTTTTTAGTAATCACCAAAAAGAAGATCACATTAGATTCTTCCCATTCTATGTTAAAAGAATAATTCTTTATACCTGAATCTTCTACTAATTGTATAAAATCACTTACCTTTCTTGGTTCAGACACCCAATTCATAAACCATTCTGGCGCAAGGGGCTTATATTTTTCTATATCTTTATGAGCAATAATAAATTTTCCTCCTGGTTGAAGAAGCGAGTATGCAGTGGAAATAAAATACTTTAATACCCTGTCCGGCAGATAATCTGCAAGTCCAAAGCTGTAAACAAGATGC
>CAKKRA010000068.1 GCA_919902475.1 Nitrospiria bacterium | reverse complement strand
CAGGGTGCCGTCGACGCTGAAATGCTCGTCCGACAGCAGGCCGCGGGTGCGGGCCATCTCGACCACGGCCTCAAACAGTTCGCCCACTACGTCATGCGCCAGCAGCCGGTCGCGGTTTTTGCTGAAGGTGGAGTGGCTCCAGACGTCGTCGTCCATCGTCAGGCCCACGCACCAGCGGTACAGCAGGTGTAGCGCACCTGCTCCATCAACTGGCGTTCACTGCGGATGGTGTATAGCACCTGCAACAACAGGGCCCGCACCAGGCGCTCCGGGGGAATCGATTCTCGACCGGCGTCGGCGTAGATCGAACCAAACAGCCCGTCCAGATCCTTCAACGCCTCGTTGATCAAATCGCGCAGGGCGCGCAGCGGATGATCCAACGGCACGAAATCTTCCACGGTGACCGTCACAAACAGGGCGTTCTGACTGATATCGGCACCGCGCATCGGGAGTTCCTTCGTGTGATTATCGTCCTGAGATACTATCAAAACGCTGGGAATGTAGGAGTGAATTTCAACAACCTGTTAGGCAATGTCCTACTTAATGGGTAAAACCGCTTGCGGTGCCACCAAACGACGGAGCACCACATCAATGAAATCAACTCCTTCGGGCCAGCGGTGCTTGAAGTCGGCCTCCACGAGATATCTTTGCAGATGTTTTGGGCTCACCGAACGATGACGCGCCACCAGATTCGGCTTCACGTGTCCCCAATGACCCTCGATGGACTGGGTGTGCGTCGTGCCGCGCACGAACCGCGCGCTGTGCTTCACCCGGCGGTGGCGGTAGCCCAAGCCCCGCACGCGGCGATAGGCCGCGAACTCGTCGGTAAAGAGCCGGGTTCCCTTGGCCACGTGGCGCTTGAGGAGGCGGTGGATATCGGCGGTGGCGACGGAAGGGATCACGAGCGAGCGCACCCGGCCTTTACGCACCTTAAGTCCAAGCACGATGTTCTTGTGGGCCGCGCCACGTCCGCGACGGCCCTTGTGCCGGCTGCCCACGTAGGTCTCGTCCACCTCGATGCGCCCGCGCAATTTCCTCGCCAGCACGTCGTTCGCAAGCGCGTCCCGCAGCCGGTGCAACACCTCCCAGGCCGCCTGGCGCGAGATCGAAAGCTCTCGGGCGAGCGCCCGCGAGGAGAGACCGACGCGAAGCAGCCCCACGGCGAGCACCCACTTGGTGAGCGGCAGCTTCGAACCCTCAAGGAGCGTCCCGGTGCGCAGCGAGAAACGCCGTCGGCAGTCCTTGCAGCGGTAGCGTGCCGC
>CAKKRA010000067.1 GCA_919902475.1 Nitrospiria bacterium | reverse complement strand
CCGCTGACCTCTTGAATGCCATTCAAGCGCTCTCCCAACTGAGCTACAGCCCCATTTTTTGATATAGTATCATTCAATCTGATTTCTTGTCAAGGGTGAAAAAGCTGAAACTTTTCCCTTGACAATACAGCATCCTGTTGCTACGCTAAACGCCATTTATTAAATCTTAATTCTTTTCTTAATAAGGAGGATGGGGCTATGACAAAACTTGAGTTAGTAGAAAAGATGGCGACAGCAGCAGGCATTACAAAGGTGGCTGCAGGCAAGACTTTGAGCGCTTTAATGAGCGGGATTTCAAATTCCCTTAAAAAGGGACAGAGGGTCTCGTTAGTTGGTTTTGGAACATTTTCTGTCCAGAGAAGAAAAGCAAGAAAGGGCAGAAACCCAAGAACAGGAAAAGAGATGACAATCCCTGCTTGCCGCGTGCCAAAGTTCTCTGCTGGCAAGGCATTAAAAAAATTAGTTAGATAATTTTATAAGGTAAAATAAGAGGGCAGAAAGGCTTCCTAAAAAAAGGATGCCTAATGGCAGAAGATATGCCCTCTTTGCCTTAATCTTTGCCGGAAGGCGCATAACGCCGGCAGAGGATTTAATCATCATAACAGGCTCATATATCTTTCCTGATTTAAGCTGCGAAGTATCTACCTTTATATTTGTCAATATAGTCTTCTCATTAAATTCCTTTGGTTCAGCAGATATCCATGGCTGATTAAAACTAATAGTCCCCTTGTGCGTATAACATCCAATATAAGGAAGGGCAAGCTCAAAGGTCTTCATCTTGCTGCCGCGGGAGACATTTTTTAAATCAAGCTGCCTTGTTGTCTCATTAATATTCAGCTTCCTCGTCTTTGCCCCTCTTGGCCTGGCAGCCTCAATCAGCGCCTTATATATTTCATCCTTCATCTCAAGTGTAGACTGATACCGCTTTTCCTTTTCGTATGCAACTGCTTTAATTACAATGTCTGATGTCTTTTTTGTTATATTCTTATTCAGCGCCATTGGCGGCACAAACTCAAATGGATTCCCCCTCGGGTCTTTGCCTGTCAGGCAGTGGTGCATTGTTGCGCCGAGTGAATAGATGTCTGACCTGTTGTCTGTCTGGCCAAGACCGTACTGCTCTGGCGCTGCATAGCCGGGTGTGCCGAAGATATAAGTGTCGCTGTTCTTCTCCTTCTTAAAAAAGCGCGCTATGCCAAAGTCTATTAATTTTATCTTATTATCCCTTGTAACAATTATGTTCCCAGGCTTCATGTCGCGAAAAACAATAGGTCTCGGGTTCTGTATGCTTAGATAATACAGCACCCTGCAAAGCTGCACTGCCCAGTTAAGAACAGTAAGCTCATCCAAAGACCTTCCATTATTTTCAATCAATATATCCTCAATCGTCTTTCCGCTTACATATTCCATAACAAGATAGGGCGTGGATTTTATAACAAAGAAATCCTCTACCTTTGGCAGATTAGGATGGTCAAGTTTTGATAATATCTTTGCCTCCATCTTGAACTGATTAAGCACCTGCGTCTTTTCAGAGGTGTCAATAAAACTATTTTTAACCTCCTTTATTGCAAAGATATGCCTGTCAGCAATCCTCTCTGCCTTGTAAACAGTGCTCATGCCGCCATCGCCAAGCAGGCCTATGATTTTATATCTGCTTTTTATTTTTAAACCAATCATTAACATAATTATTTACAGCCTCTTCCCGCAGTTCGGGCAGAACTTCCCTCCCTTTCTGATTACGCCATTGCATGCCGGGCATCTGTCCAACTCTGCCGCCTTCTCCTGAGACTTCTCGCTCTGTCTGAAGATAAGCTTTGCGCTGCCAACGCCAATAATATCCCCATCATTTAATGGCATTGGCTGTCCGATCTTTTGATGATTTATGAATGTCTCTGCGCTATTATCAATATTTTCTATAACATAACCGCCGTTAGACCTCTTTATTTTTGCATGATACTGTTCAACCTTTGCATCCTTAAATATAGCAATCTCATTCCTCTCATCCCTGCCAATCCCTGCAGCGTCAGAGATTATGAAATCGTGCGCCTTTGACCTTCCCTGAAGCACAGAGACATGCGCCCTTTTGTATGCCTTCTCCTGCTTCATCAAAGAGAGGGACAAGAGTGAGCCTGCTGCAGCAACAGGCGCAAGGAAAAGAAGCAGCGAAGGCCTGCCAGGGCTTCCGAAGAGCGTTGATTCAGGCTGAAAGTATCTTCTCTTTGCTGCTACATTTTCTCCTTTATAGTTTACAGTCAAATGGACATCACGGAGATACTCGCCCTTTTTTAATGTAAAATATGTAACAATGTATTCGTTCTTAAGCTGCGTCCCTATCTTTTCGTAAAAGGTCACAAGCATCTCAGGCGTTGGAGTAAAGAAATACTCGCCTCCACTCTCCTTTGCAAGGCTCTCTAACTGTTCCTTTCTGACATCATTACCAAGACCAATGGTATAGACAGATGTATTATTAACTGCTGCATATTCCATAGTATCTTTATAAACATGAATGCCCCTGTTGCTCTTGCCATCTGTTAATACAATAACCACCTTTCTTCCTGAAACAGGGATCATCTTTTCTATGCCTGTATAAACAGCATCATACATGGCAGTATTTCCGCCTATCTCCACATCATTCACCTTTTGTTTTAACAGCTCCTTGTCTGATGTAAGCTCTGATGCAATATTCACCCTGTCGTCAAATACAATAAGCCCAGCCTTATCCTCAGGCTCCATCAGGTTTATAAATTCCAGAAGCGATGCCTTTGCCTTTGCCATCTTCTCGCCCTTCATGCTCCCGCTTCTGTCAAGTATGAGGATGGCAGAGATATTTTTCTTTGCACCCTCTGCCTTTGCCCTTTGTATGTTCATGGGCTCATATGCTGCGTTGTTTTCCTTTATCTGCCACTCCTTTCTTGATAAAGAGACATCCTTAACAGGGTTGCCCTGCTCATCTAACACAGAAACATAAGCGTCTATCTTTGGATAATTGCTTAAATCAAACTGTGTTATTACAGGCCTTATCTCTTTAGCAAAGAGCGGGGCAGCAGAAATTAGTGTTGAAATTAACAGTATCATCCCTTTTAATACAATCTTCTTTGGCAAAGAGACACTGCTGACTCCTTCAGCGCTTTTATCCGCAGCCTCCCTATGCCTATAATGATTAAACATTAAAACAGCGCTTCCTATCCTTATAATATCTCCATTCCTAAGTTCACTCCTGCCCACCTTCTTGTCATTCACATATACACCTGTGCCGCCGCCTGTTTCTGTAATCTCAAAGGTATTACTGTTAACACTTATCTTTGCATGCTGTAAGGCAACACCCTCGTTGCCGGAGAGGCATACATCGCACCTGTCGTCCCTGCCAATTGAGATCGTATTTTTAGTTACAGAGAACGTCCTTCCTTCATTTCTGCCTTTAATTATCCTTACCTTTACTGTTGATAGCGCCTCCTCAACAAGGCTTATGCCAAGACCAATGGAGCCGCCTAAAAAGGCAAGGCCGATTGCAGTTGCAGAATAGTGTATATTGCTCCTTAGATAATTAAAAATAATGCCGCCGATTACACCGCCAATAGTCCCCCCGATAATCCCATATACAGACTTTTTCCATGACCGCTCTGCTATGCCTCCGCTCATGCCTATAAACAAGCCGAGCAGTCCCCACCCCATTGCAAGGCCAAGATACACGCCAGCCTCTGACATGGCATCCATCCTCTCCACAATAAAACCGCCAATCTTTGTAAAGATAGTTGCGCCAAAGAGGCCGCCTATCCCGCCGCCGATTATCCCTGACATACCGCCGTATATAGAGCCTATTATTGCCTTGTATCTCTGCCTTGCTGCAACAGCCTCAACAGACCATATATATGCGCCTATGTGAAGGCCGATGATTGAGCCGAGGATTATATTCGGTATTATGGGATTTGAAAAATCCCTGCTTAAGAGAAAAAGCACAAATGCCCAGCTCCCAATACCTCCGAGAGCGCCAGCTATCAAATAAAACATCAATTTCAATCTTGCGGTCATGGTAACCTCCATCAGTGCCAAACCTTGAAACGGAGAAGCGGTGAGTCGGCGAAGCGGAGAATGTTTTTTCACCCTTTCCCCGCTTCTCCCCTTCCCCGTTACCTGCCTTTAATTATGCTGCCTTGAACTCAAAGGCAACCTTGCCGAACCTTATCTCATCCCCTGTTTTTAAGGTTACAGGCGTATGCGGTGATAGACGCTGCTTATTTAAAACTGTAGCGTTTGTTGAACCGAGGTCTTCAATCTTATAGACATCCCCTTCCTTCAATATCTTTGCATGAAGCCTTGATACACCGCCCTCGTCGCCGCCAAAAGGGGTAAAGTCCACATCTGGAAATATCCCGCTCACAGGGTCTTCCCTGCCCATTATTATCTCAGCCTTATCTGGAAGCGAAACCTCCTGACCTGAATCCTTAAGCACTATTTTGAGATTAGATTCAGCCGCTGCTGTTACCGGCGCCTCCTCTGATGTTAATTTTGCTCCGCACTCATCGCAAAAAAGCGCACCTGTCATATTCTCCTGTTTGCATTCTGGACAAATCATTTTAATACCTCCTTGTGTTGTTAGGCATATAAAGCCTATTTTGAGATTCAGGGGTTTAAGGGCATTTACCCCTTGCCCCTATACCCTACAATTACTTCCCTGCTTCAATCTCATCCAATAACTTTCTTGTCAACCTCCTTGTTTCATACTGCAGCTTCTTTGTGCCTGCTGATGTCAGGCTCCCGCCTTTAGCAAGGTTCTCTGCCTCCATCTTTGCAGTTTTAGCAAGCTCTGTCTCGCCGAGCTCAAGCAGCCTTGTTGCTGCTGCCTGAAGCTTCTTTGTGGCAGAGAGTGTATTGCCGAGCCTTGCCTCTGTAAGCGCCCTTGTCTGGAGCTTAAATGCATTCACCCTTTCAACCACATTCATCACCTTTGCGTTAACCTTTGCTGTTAATGCAGCATCAGCGGAAAAGTTTACAACCACATCTGCCTTAATCCTCTCCTGTTTTAAGCCTTTTGAAGGAACATCATAAACAGCCTCTATCTGTCCCAGCCTGAACCTTCCAGCCTCTTTAACAGGAAGCATGGTCTCAATCAATAATGATTGGCCAACTGCTCCGTCAACCTCGCCGAGCGAAACAGAGATGTTTCCATTGCCTGCAACAGACCTGCCCAAATCAGATATCATAGGCTTTACGCGGTATGTCTTTAAAGGCTCAACGTCCTTACTCAGCTTGTAAATTATATTCAGATTTGTCGCCACTATTCCACGCAGACCGCTCACCTCTGATGTAAACCTTTCCATAATATCCTCTGGATTTTCTATCCAGTATGAATCACCGCCGCTCTTTTCTCCTATAGAGATTAACAGATTCTCATTCCATTCATCTCCAAGCCCGACTGCTGATATGGATATGCCTGCCTTCTTTGCCTCAATAGAAAGCTCCTCGCACTTTGGCTCGTCATCCCATGTCTGGCCATCTGTAAGAAGCAGCATCCTGCTCACCATATTTGCGGAAGCCCCTTTTTTAATCTCCTCTATTGCCTTTTTCATTGCATCGGATATCTGCGTGCCGCCTCTTGGCATGATGCTGTCAATCTTACTCTTAATCTCAGCCTTATTAGACGGAATCTGGTTTGTCAGGAGTACCTCCACCTCGTCATCAAAAATTACAACAGATATTCTGTCCTTTTCCCCAAGGCTGTCAACTACCCTTTTTACTGCCTCTTTGAGATTCTCAATCTTCTTGCCGTCCATTGAACCGCTCCTGTCAAGGAGAAGGCAGAGATTAAAGGGCATACCTTTACTCACGCCTGCATGACCTGTGCCGAGCTCTATCAATGTATAGAGCATCTGTCCCTCGCCGGAAGCCGACACATATTCCTTGCTCAAATAATAATTTAATGTTAATTCTGACATCTTTTGTCCTCCTTTCTTAGTTATTAATCTTCACCACAATCGCTGTTATATTGTCAGGCCCGCCCCGCTCATTGGCAATCCTCACCAATTCCTTGCAGGCGTCCTGCAAACTCCCAGCCCTTTTTACAATATGCGCGATCTCATCTTCATAAACCTGATTCCATAAACCGTCTGTGCACAGGAGCAAATAATCCCCTTTCCTAATCTTTGTCTGATACCCATCAACATCCACCTTTGGGTCAGTGCCTATTGTGCGCAAAAGGACATTGCCTTTTGGGTGATTCCGCACATCCTTTGGCTCAGCCATCTTTAGCTCCACAAGCCTTGCTACTAATGAATGATCTTTTGTAATCTGCACCGCGTCACCGTTTCTTATCAAATACGCCCTGCTGTCTCCGACATTTGCTGAGTAGAGTGTGTCCCCTGAAAACAGCGAGGCTACAATTGTTGTGCCCATATCCTTTCCATTTGCCTTTGCAAAATCATATACCTTTTTATTTGCATTAATTACAGAATCCTTTAATATATCCAGCAGATTGTCTTTACTGCCCTTTATGCTATTTTGCACATTGGAGATTAATGCCTCCACTGCCATTGAACTTGCCACATCCCCGCTCTGATGCCCGCCCATGCCGTCTGCAACTACAAAGAGGTTTATTTCACCTGTCATTGAACCGAATGAATCCTCATTCACCTTGCGGACAATACCAACATCTGTAATGCTGCCAACTGAAATCTCATCACCTCCTACAGTATCAGCAGCAGCCTCTTCTAATTTCTCACTTAATTTTCTTGCTGATGAAAAGCCTCCTTCTGCTGCCTTATTTAATATTGATACTGTTTTATATTCCTCTTTTGCATCCCCTTTTAATCCTAAAAGGAGCTTTGCAAGATGCTTAACATCCTTTTTCCTTCTGCTGTGCGATATACCGCTCTCCATAAATCTTAAGCCCGCAAGATTTACCAATTTCAACCCTTTCTCACCTGTTAAAAAATCCTCTGTTTCAATGCCTGCTGCTGAGATATTCTGGCTGTGCAGATACTCCACAATATCAGCTATTATAATCGCTGATTCTCTTAACAGCCTGTCATCATACCTTTTATCTGTTATTGCTGCGCCTCTCACATATTCCGCAACCAAATATTCTTTTTGATCTGAAAAGAACCTGTCATAAAGATTAATAATGCCGGGATGAACAAGTTCCTTTTTTATAAATACTGCCTCAGCAGAAAAGTCATTTGTACCGTCTGCCTCTAATATCTGATACACCCTGTTAGAAAGCTCAACACCGCACTGATTGCAGAAGACATCCAGCTTATCATTTGCATCATACCCGCATCCCCAGCACCTTTTATAGCCCTCTATATCAACAGCAAGATACACATTGCAGCCCTCCATCTTTTTAGAGAATTCCTCTATCCTGTATCTGTTATTCAGGACGCTTCCCTGCTTTAAGATTAAAGACTCGTCATTTTTTTTCTCTATTACATTGGCAGCCATCTTCTCAATCCTGCCCTCAATATTCCTTAATCTGCTCTTAATGCTTCCCTCAATTGAGCTTAAAATCGGGCTGTTGAATATTGCCATTTCTGCCTCCTGCCAGATATAATTGCAAGGCCTGTGCCAGAAAAGAGGTTAAAGCATAACTGTTTATGATTTAATGATTTTCAGGCAATAAGTGCTTAAAAAAGGAGGCATTATAGTTGTCAAAACTATTCGGTTATCAGCTACAGGGTATTCGGAAATCGTATAGTAGAAAAAAGAGGAATTTTACGCACACAGCGTGGAAGGGAAGCCAGTAAGCAAATGGCATCTGAAGACAAAAAAAGATTGGATTTTTAAGGGATAAAGAGGGATAATTGCGAATCATGGCATCTGTTATATGATGCTCGCTGTTATGATATCTGTTTTCTGACACTTACAACTGACACAGACACTAATCGCTGACACTGTCTTGTGATAAACGGACATGGAAGGGATTTTATTAAGAAGTATTTTATAATCTTGTAGTTATATGATATACTTGTTTTAAATAAAAAATAACCGTCTGGAGGTAATTAGAAATGTCAAAGGCAAACACTGTAACAATAGAGCATATTGAAATAAAAAAAAGCGATATAGCGAAGGTAAAAAGGTTTTTCAGGATTAAAGACAATGCAGAGGCGATAAAAAAGGCAATTGATGTAATATCAGGAAATATTGAGCTTAAAGCTATTTTTGAAAAACATAGAGGCGTAAAAATAAAGAAGGTTTATGATTAAAAAAATCATTGATACTAATATCTATATAGACCTTTTTTCAAATCCCGATTTATATAAAGATATTTTTCTTTCCGAGGGGACTATTTATCTTTCCTCTGTTGTATTAATGGAGCTCATTGCAGGGGCACATACAAAAGAAGCCCGAAAGAGTCTTCAAGATTTAAATAGCGCCAGACAGATCCTTGCCAGACTACAAAAAATAAAAGGATATGATTTAAAAAAGTCTGCTTCAATAACCAACGACTGTCTGATTGCAGCCTCTGTCAGAAATATAGGCGGGCTGCTTTATACACAAAACAAGAAGGACTTTCAGGCAATACAGGATGTCTTTGATTTTAAGGTCACTTTTGTTTAGTGGAAATCGCTTTTTTATATCCTTGGGAGAGGGAACTATGGGGAGAAAATTCCAGCCAAATTTATCTTTCAATGACTTAAAAAAAACAAGCTCCAGCATTAACCATGCAAGATTTTTTTTATTGAGGTTAAAAAGATGCCGCAGGAATTTTATGCACATAGCGCAGAAGGAATGCCTGTAAGCCAATGGCACAGGCTTGAGGAACATTTGAGAGGCACGGCTGAACTTGCTGCAATTTCTCATTGACAGATTTTGCTGAAATATGTATGTTTTAGGCAATAATAAATAAGAATATCCCGCTCATAATCAAACTGAAAGCAGGAAAATGGCTGATGGCTCGGAGTTCAAAAGAAAATAAAAATCAAACAGAAGAACCATTAGAAAAGAAGCTCTGGAAGGCGGCGGACAAACTGCGTAAAAATATGGATGCCGCAGAATATAAGCATGTTGTTTTAGGCTTAATCTTTCTAAAA
>CAKKRA010000066.1:6100-10487 GCA_919902475.1 Nitrospiria bacterium | reverse complement strand
CATACTTCGGCTCTTTTTTTCATCTTTGGCAATGTTATCAAGTTTTTCTACTATTTCCTCTGAGAGTATTGTGTTAATTCTTACCATAATTTAAAACACCTCCGTTATACACACTGATTATGTGTATAATAAATGAGTCCTGATAATATGTCAAGAACTTTTGGCTGCTCAGATTCCGGAAAAGCAAAGAAACGATTTATCTATTCCCCACAGCAAGGTTTAAAGAATTCTTCTCATCTCTCTTAAAAGCCTGATATTTTCACTTCTCTTTTTTACTGCAATCCTGAAAAATTTATCACCCACTCCGAAATTACTGCAATCGCGAATAAGTATCCCTCTCTTTGCAAGGATATCATACAACATTGGGACATTAAGTCTATCCTTTTTTATCTTTATCAGAATAAAATTTGTTGAGGATGGAAATGGCACAAGACCATCAATTTCTGAAATGCCTTTTATTAAATGTTCCCTCTCTTTTTCAATGTATCTGACGCTCTCTTGAATATAATTTCTGTCCTTGAGGGTAATCTCACCTGCAATCTGTGCAAGGCTGTTTACAGGCCATGGGCCGATTGTTTCCTTTATTTTTTCCATTAAAGTCTTATTCGTCACAAGATAACCGAGCCTCAGGCCAGGCATTGCAAAGAACTTTGTGAATGCACGAAGAACAATCAGATTCTTTTTTTTGACTGCCTCTTTAATCAGGGACTCACTCTCTGCATAATCAATAAACACCTCGTCTAATACAACTATAACGCCTTTTTTTTCTGCATTATCTACAATCTTTAAAACACCCTTTCTCGGCAAAAGCCGGCCTGTAGGGTTATTGGGATTGCATAAAAACAGAAGCTGGATATTATCAAGGCATTTAATTAACTCAGATTCATCAATCCTAAAATCATTCTTCTCTTTCAGTCTTATAAATTTTATCTTTGCCTCTGATGCCCTGCAGGCAGATTCATATTCAGAGAATGTTGGAACAAGCATTAAAACCCTCTTTGGCCTTAATACCTTTGGTATATGATGAATTAAGGCTGTTGCGCCGTTGTTGACTAATATGTTTTCAGGGTTTATGGAATGGTATTTTCCGATTGCTTCTCTGAGCCTTAAGGAGTTTGAATCAGGATACCTTACAATATTTTTAAGATTATCCCTTAATCCTTTCAGAGCCTTTTTTGATATGCCGAGGGGATTTATGTTTGAAGAGAAATCAAGTATCTCTTCCTCTTTCAGGCCGTATCTTTTCGCAGCCTCATAGATATTTCCTCCATGCTTATTATTGCTATACAATCCAATACCTCAAAAGCAGCGCTAATAGTATCGCCAATAGCGATGCAGCATACATAATCCTCACACTGCTTTTAATATCCTCTGCCATCATTTGCCTCTTTTGCTCGCCAATGGTTGGTTTACTCACCAATTTTCCAAAATAGTAGCTCGGCCCGCCAAGCTGAACACCCAATGCGCCTGCCATTGCTGCCTCTGGAAAACCGCTGTTCGGACTTGGATGATTTTTTCCATCGCGAAGCATAACCTTTAGTGAATAGTGAACAGTGTATAGTGAATAGCTAATAATAAAAGATGCAATAACAATTAATACCCCAGTTATCCTTGCGGGGATATAGTTTGCAGCATCATCCAGCCTTGCAGCAGCCCAGCCAAAGTCCTTATATCTTTCGTTTTTATATCCAATCATTGAGTCCAATGTATTTATTGCCTTGTAAGCCAATGCTAATGCAGGACCGCCAATGGCAAGATAAAACAATGGCGCAATAATACCGTCAGATGTATTCTCTGCAACAGACTCTACTGCAGCCCTTATTATATTCCTCTCATCCATGTTCTCAGTGTCCCTGCCTACAATCCTTGAGACACTCTTTCTTGCATCAATCAGGTTATCTTCATTTAATCTCGTATAAACCTTCCTTGCCTCTTTTGCAAGGTCATTAACAGAAAGCGTTGTATATGCTATCAGGATTGAAACTGCCTCACCAAAAAAACTATTAATTGAGTAAAATGCCTTTATCAGAAATAGGGCAATAAGATAGGCAGATAAGACAACAATGACAACTGTAATTATGCCTGCGCCTCTTTTCCAGATAGGTGTTGAGGCAATTTTCAATGATATCTTCTCTAAAAGATTGATTCCCCTTCCAATATACCTTACTGGATGTGGGAACCATTTTGGATCCCCAATGGCAATGTCAAGGAGATACGCGGTTATATATCCCACCAAGCTCATATATCAGCCCTATATCAACACTATCCCTGATTATTGATGATAGCCTGTTAAAGGCATCCTCCTTTAATTCATTAAAGCTGTTGTTCTGCATAGACACAGCAAAACCTTTTTTTACCCTAAGGCTGTTTAAAAATGCATGTCTGAATTCGTCGCTGTCAAAGAGGCCGTGGATATATGCGCCCCATATACTGCCGTCCTTTGACACAGCGCCGTCATCCTGTTTTATGTTTTCTGATCCTCTCTTTACTATCTTAAATGCGGGGTTAATATCCTGAACATATTTTGTCCTTCCCATGTGTATCTCATATCCATGAACCTTTGCGCTGTTTATAAGGCTTAAAGCCTCTACCTGCACAGTTATCTTCTCCTTTTCAAGAACAGTCTCAACAGGAAGAAGACCAAGGCCGTTAATCTCGCCTCTATCAGTCTCTACCTTGTATGGGTCGCTTATTTTTAATCCCATCATCTGATAGCCGCCGCAAATGCCAACAACCACCCCGCCCCTTTCTGCGTAATTTATTACTACCTCTGCAATGCCTCTGTCCCATAGCCATTGAAGGTCATCTATTGTATTCTTGCTCCCTGGGATTACAACAGCATCAGCGCTATTTAATTCAGCAGGCTCTGAGATATATCTTACACTCACATCAGGTTCATTCTTAAATGCATCAAGGTCTGTGAAATTGGATATCCTCGGCAATTTAACTACCGCTATGTTTATTTGTTTATCCTTGATCCATGACCCATGACCCTTTCCCTCTAATACAACCCCGTCCTCATCCGGGAGAAGGATGTCTTTGATATATGACACTACACCGAGAACAGGCCTGTTAGTCCTGCCCTCAAGAAACTCCAGCCCTGTTTTCAGAAGATTTTTATCTCCCCTAAATTTATTTATTATAAAACCCTTTACTCTGTCCTGCTCTGAATTAGACAGAAGCTCCATTGTGCCAACAAGCGAGGCAAAAACCCCTCCCCTGTCAATATCTCCTATAAGAAACACCGGTGCATCTACTAATTCAGCAAGACCCATGTTGGCAATATCATTATCCCTTAAGTTTATTTCAGCCGGACTGCCAGCTCCCTCAATAACAATCACATCATACTCCTCTGATAATCTCTTGTAACTCTCGAGAACAAATCTTACAGCCTCTTTCTTAAAGGCATGGTATTCTAATGCAGACATATTATCATAGACCCTGCCATGTATAATAACCTGTGAACCTTTATCAGAGGTGGGTTTTAGCAGAACAGGATTCATATCAACAGTAGGCTCAATGCCTGCTGCCTCTGCCTGCGTTGCCTGCGCCCTTCCAATCTCACCGCCGCCCTTTGTAACAAAAGAATTTAAGGCCATGTTCTGGGATTTAAAAGGAGCAACCTTAAAGCCGTCTTCTTTTAATATACGGCAAAAACCAGCAACAAGAAGGCTTTTGCCGACAGATGAGCCTGTGCCTTGAAACATAATTGATTTAGCCATAAATAAACCTCAAACATCCACCCTCCCCTTAATCCCCTCCCGTCAAGGGAGGGGAAATTAAAGGAAAATTTCTTAATCCCCTCTCCCCTTGCGGGAGAGGGTTAGGGTGAGGGGTAGTCTTTTAAACTTTATACCCCCTCGGCGTAATAATCTTATTATCATAAACACAACTGCTGCTGTTGCCGACAATAACTATTGTCTGCATATCAATAAAATCATAATAATCAGAAAGCCCATTAAGTGTTGTTATCTTAATTTCCTCATTTTCTCTTGATGCGCTTTTAACAATGCCAACAGGCGTTGAGTCATCCCTGTATTTTAATAATATATCCCTTACATCCTGTATCTGCTTAATTCTTTTTTTGCTCTTTGGATTATAAAGGGCGATCACAAAATCCGCCTCTGCAGCAGCCTCAACCCTTTTTAAAATAACATCATAAGGTGTAAGAAGGTCGCTTAAAGAGATGGATGCAAAATCGTGCATCAATGGCGCGCCAAGAAGCGATGCAGCAGAACAAAAGGCGGGAACGCCGGGGATAACAGTAACAACAGGAGTAAATGGTTCGGTGTTCGGAGTTCGGTGTTCGGAGTTTTTTATAAAACGCCGAGCGTCTAACGCTGAACTGTTATTCAGGTCTTGCCCCCTTCCCCATTGCCCATGCCCC
>CAKKRA010000066.1:0-6090 GCA_919902475.1 Nitrospiria bacterium | reverse complement strand
GGGATAACAGTAACAACAGGGGCAAGGGGCAAGGGGCAAGGGGCAAGTTTATTTCTTCCTTGACCCTTGACCCATGACCCTTCCCCCTGTTCTTTTTGACCCATGACCCTTGACCCTGTTTCTTTTGACCCTTGCCCCTTCAAGAGCTCCAGCACCAGCCCTGCCATGCCATAGATGCCGGAATCGCCGCTGCTTACAACAGCGACCCTCTTGCCTTGTATGGCAATATCAATCGCCTTCTGGCACCTCTCTACCTCATGCATCATTCCTGTAGAAAAGACCTCTTTATTCTTTATCAGAGCCTTTATCAGATCAATGTAAGTAGTGTAGCCGACAATTACATCAGCCCCTTTAATTGCATCCTTTGCCCTCTGCGTCAGGTCTTTTAAACTGCCCGGGCCGATGCCTATGATATAAATGGCGCCTCTGCTACTGCTATTGTTACATTTCCTATCTTTTGTTTTTTTACTAACAGCGCCTTTGCCCATGAGCTTAATATTGCCGCTGGCTCGCATACACCCTTTGCCCCCACATTCTTTAAAGCATTCTCGGATTCGCCTGACGGCGGCTCAATCCTGTTCAACTCATCCTTTGTGTAATAAATAACATCAAAATTATGCTTTTTTATAAAACTATTCAGTCCCTTTTCATTCTTCTTCACATCTATCGTTGCAATATTCCTTACGCTTAATGGAGAAAGGTTATTCTCCTTAAGCGCCTTGAAGTAGACCTTCTCAATCTCTGATGCCTTTGTATTACGGTTGCATCCAATGCCGACAACAAGGTTTATTGGCCTTAAAAAAAGCACGTTGCCTGCCTTTTTAAAAAGCGCATTATCCCTGTTAGTTAAAAAGACATATGCAGAGGCATTCACATTCACAGCATAAGTAACGGAGCTGTAATAGCGGACATTGTCTTCGTCTTCGCCTGAAAAATATCTTTTTAACAAACCGTATCTGTCAACAATACCAATCCTTTCATTATTTACTATGGCTGCATTTATTATCTTGATTGCCTTATAATTCTCAACAACAAGATTCAGCTCCTTTGCAATCATATCAATGCTCGGCTTATTGTTTACATCAGTTGCAGTGGTGATTACAGGGATAGCGCCTGTTGCTAATGCACACTTTCTTGACAGCTCATTTGCACCGCCAAGATGTCCTGATAAAAGGCTGATTGCATAATCACCCTTTTCATCCATAACAACAACTGCTGGGTCAACGCGCTTGTCCTTAATAAGGCCGGCGATCATCCTCACAACAATGCCTGCAGCCATAATAAAGACAAGACCGCTGTAATTTGGAAATATATTTACAACAAGGTTATCTAAATGGCCGTCAAAAATATTTGCATTAGCCTTTACCTCGTCCCTGAATCTTTCAGGAATAAAGAGATCTGCATCTGCCTTCATCTTTGCTATTAGCCTCTCACCAAGCTGGCAGCCATTCTTTGTTATGGCAACTATTGCGATCTTCACTTCTCAACTACTGCCTTTCTATATCCGTGTTCAAATCCCTTATCATATAACTTAGACTTTTTAGCAATCTTTAAAATATCCTTATCCAATACCCTTCCAACAATTATCAACGCAGTCTTATTAATCTTCTCATCCTTTACCTTATCTGCAATATCCTTTAAAAGGCCTTTTACTATCCTTTCATCCTTCCACGACGCCTTGTACACAACTGCAGCAGGTGTATCAGGGGAATAGCCTTTCAACAGCTCATCAACAACCTCTTTTATCTTCTGCACACTGAGAAATATAACCATTGTCGAATTATGAGCTGCAAGGGAAGACAGTTTCTCTGCCGCAGGCACATCTGTCCTTCCTGCTATGCGCGTGTATATTACGGTTTGTGTTATCTCAGGAAGTGTATACTCAATATTTAATGATGCTGCAGCAGCAGAGGCAGAAGAGACGCCTGGAATAATCTCAAAACCTATGCCTGCCTTTTTTAGCTCAGCCATCTGCTCAGCAATAGCGCTGTAAAGGCTCGTGTCGCCAGTATGCAGCCTTGCAACTATCTTTCCGTCTTTTACACCATCCACCATTATCTTTAAAATCTCATCAAGACTCATAGAGGCGCTGTCAAAGACAGCAGCATCCTTTTTTGCATATTTCAAAATCTCTGGATTCACAAGCGAGCCAGCGTAGATAATAATATCTGCTTCCTCAAGAAGCCGTTTGCCTTTAACTGTGATAAGCTCAGGCTCGCCGGGGCCTGCGCCAATAAAATATACCTTCATCCCTGCTTCCTCACTATAATCATGGACAGATAATCCAGTTCCTTGCCCTTAAGCAAATCCAAATTCCAAACAATCCTTTGCTCTGCTGTCCCGCATCTGCTGATAAATACAGACTTGTCCTTTAATCCCATTTCTTCTAAAACAGCTAACACCTCATCAAATACCCTGTTCACCTTCATCAGGACAATTGTATCATAATTTTTCAATGCATCACTCAGCATTTCCTTTTCATAAGTTGCCGGCAGCACTGCCACTCTTTCATTTGCCTTTGCAAGCGGCAGAATTGCTGCTGCAGACGAGGCATTAACAGAGGAGACGCCGGGGACTATCTCAACAGCAAGATCTTTTAGCCGCTCCTTTAAATTCTCAAAAACATATATAAATGTGCTGTAGAAAAAAGGGTCGCCAATGGAGATGCAGGCAACATCCTTGCCAGCCTTTAATTTTTCTTCTATTATAATTGCTGACTCATCCCAGAATTTTTTTGTAATATCCTTGTCCTTGCTCATGGGAAATATTAATGGAATAATCTCCTGCCTTGCCTTATCAATAACTCCCTCTACAATAGACAGGGCGAAGCTGTCTGAATCATAGCTTGACCTTGGCACGCAGACAACAGGCACACTTTGTAGAATGCGCATTGCCTTTATTGTCAACAGCTCAGGGTCACCGGGACCAACGCCTACGCCGTATAACTTAGCCATTCTTCACTCCTGAGATTATATAAACAGGATTCTGAGCCTCAAAAAAGATTGAATCAGATATCCCCTTTGATTTTGCAATATTTACAGAGACAATTTCAAAAGGCATATTAAGCCATTTTAAAGAATCTGTCGCTGTCTTTATTGTATCCAGAGTAATTGCATTAATAATGATACGGCCTTTACTTTTCATACTTTTACTGCACACCTCAAGTATAGTTTTGAGCCTGCCGCTGCTTCCGCCAATAAAAACCGCATCAGGCTCTGGCAATCCCTTAAGGCAGTCAGGCGCCTCTCCTTCAATTGCCTCAACATTTTCTATCCTAAATCTCTCTATGTTCTTTTTTATCTGATTAATCCTCTCCGATTTTTTTTCTATTGCATAAACCTTGCCTATTTTTGCAATCCTTCCTGCCTCAATGGCAACTGAGCCTGAGCAAGCGCCAATATCCCAGACAACGCTGTCATCTCTTAGCCTCATCTTTGCAAGGCTGATAGCCCTTATCTCCTCCTTTGTAATCAGGCCGTTTGAATGACTGAAACAAATATCAGGAAATCCAAATACACTATCTAATTTCTCTGCATTAAAGGCTCCTGTATCATTTTTAATAAGTATCATAATATTCAAAGGAGAAAAGGTTTTTGCTGCAATATCCTTTAATGAATATGATTCTATTCTTTCATCAGGTGAACCTATGTTTTCACAAATATGGGCAGTAAAATTATTAAGATTACTCTTTATTAATGCCTCTGCAATCTTCTTTGGCTCATCGCCGCTGCTTGTAAATATGCCAATCTTATTGTTGTGCCTTGCAGTCTCAATTATGCTTTCAATATCTCTCCCATGAGAGCTTACAATCTCTGCATCATGCCATGTCTCTTTTATCTTCGCAAATGCCCACTGCACAGAGCTTATATTTGGAATAATCTCAATATCTTCTTTTCCAAGATTTTTTATAAGATAATCTGCAATCCCGTAAAACCCCGGGTCTCCAGAGGCGAGAACAGTTATTCTTTTTTTTATGTTTTTCTTGATATGGTGAACGACATCTTTTAGATTAGACTTAATTACAAACCGCTCACCTTTAAAATCAGGAAAGTAAGATAGATGCCTCTCCCCGCCAAATAGTATCTCAGAGTTTTTGATAATATCTAATGACTTATTTGAAAGGTCATCTTCGCCATTAATACCTATGCCTACAATGTATATCATATTTTATTGCTGCGGAATAACAGGCGCTGGCATTGAGGCGCTGACTGTAAAAAGCCTGAACCTTTCAAGATTGTACGCCTTTGAGAAGCCCAGCGACTTAACAGTAAAAGGAAACTTTACTGTAAGCTTCTTTGTCTCCACCTTCATGCCTGCCATACCAACGATTGAACCAGCAATTGTCTTTTCCTCTGTATCTTCTATGCTGGTAACTATGTCTTCAGGATTAACTATAACCCCTCTCTCCTTTGCCTTCTTTAATATCGCTGCCCTTATCATCTCCTCATTTGGCGTTCCAGCTTGTATTACAGCTTCAATATCGGATTTAAAACCCTCGGAAACCATAAACCTGTTAATATGAGCATAAGAAACTACGCCTATTATCCCGATAATCAATAAGACAATTATCTTTTTCATTTCTCTCTCCTATTTCACATCCGCCATAACAGCGCCATTGGATGATAGAATAATGCACCTTATCCCAATATCTTTTTTCAATAGCCCTTTTATCTTTTCTATAACCCTATTTCCAATTGACTCAAAAAATTTCTTGTCCCCTCTCTCTTCAAAAAAATCAGAAACCTGCCTCGCAGTATTGCTCTGTTTAATAGATTTGGATATTGCCTTATCATATCCCCATTCTTCTGCCCATTTTGCAATATGTGAAAGACTGAGGCTTGAGTTCCTGACATGGGTCTTAAAATTCCCATCTGCAATCTTTGCCATCTTGCCGAGCTGGCCGACAACATATATCTTTTTAATGCCCTTTTTAACTGCTGCCTTAAAGGCAAAGCCTGCATAATCACCCATCTGGACAAAGGCATCTTCTTTAAGTCTTAATATCTCCTCTGCATATTTCTCGCTGTTCCTGCCGGGTGTAAAGACTATCTCATTTAGTCCTGCTGCAACTGCCATATCAATGCCAAGGCTGATTGTCTCTGTATATGCGTCAACAGACATGGGCTCAACAATGCCTGTAGTGCCGAGTATTGATATGCCGCCGATAATTCCAAGCCTGCTGTTCAATGTCTTTTTCGCAAGTTCTTTTCCTTTAGGAACAGAAATAGTAATTTCCAACAGAGGCATGGGGCATGGGGCATGGGGCAAGTCTATTTTCCTCCTTGACCCTTGACCCTTCACCCTTGACCCTGTTGTTATTGCTTCTTCAACTGCCTCTCTTATCATCTTCATCGGCACAGGATTAATTGCAGGCTGACCTATTGGCACCGCAAGCCCCGGCTTGGTTACCACACCAACACCTTTGCCGCCCTTGATTTGAATAAAAGGCATAGGGCATAGAGCATGGGGCAAGTCTATTTTTCTCCTTGCCCCTTCACCCTTCACCCTTGACCCTAATGTTGCTTCTGCCGCAATCTCTGCGCCGTTTGTTATATCAGGGTCATCGCCTGCATCCTTGATTACAGATGCGCTCGCAATAATCCGTGAGTTACGTTTTATAATTTCAGATTTGTGTATCTTGAATTTTACCCTGCTGCCGTCAGGAAATGGAATCTCAACAAAGGTTGGAGTTTTTTGACCCTTGACCCTTAACCCTTGCTCCTTTAGCAGCAGCATTGCTGCTGCCTTTGCTGCTGCTGCAGCACAGGCTCCGGTAGTATATCCCTTGCGAAGCGGCTTATTTAATCCCTTTTTCATTCTTCTTCTTTTTTCTTATCTTCCTCGTCTTTCTTACCAGCAATCCTGTATTCTTCACTTGCCCATTTTCCGAGGTCAATCAGCTTGCAACGTTCAGAGCAGAAGGGCCGAAACTTATTTCCCTCCCACTCTGTTTCTTTTTTGCAGATTGGACATTTGACCTTCATAAAAGTTGAATACCATATTAATAATATCTAATGCAAACGCATTAATTTATGCTAAATAAATCTCCCCTAACCCCTCTTTTCCAAAGAGGGGAACACACCCCTTTAT
>CAKKRA010000065.1 GCA_919902475.1 Nitrospiria bacterium | reverse complement strand
ATGGATTTTGCAACTGGTCTTTCAATAGTAAAAATGGCTGCGAAATTGATGGAGGAGGAGATTGGCAGCAGAAAAGGCGGGATGATTGCAATAATAGGGCTTCTTATTGATGATGTTGAGGCAATCTGTAATGAAGCAAAAAAAGAAGGCGATGTCTGGATAAGCAATATAAATGCTGCGAGGCAGGTAATTGTATCAGGAATAGAGGGCGGTTTAAGGGCTGCTGAAAGGCTTGCACAAGAGAAGGGCGCCTTGCATACTATCCCCCTTAATGTTGGTCTTCCATTTCATACGCCGTTAATGAAGAGGGCAGGGGATATGTTTTATGAATATCTTAAGACAGTAGATATTAAGGATTCAGAGGTTCCGGTTGTTTCCTATATGAATGGTCAGATTACAAAGGATAAGGATGAAATAAGGAGGCTGCTTGCTGAGCAGTTGTATAATCCTGTAATGTGGAAAGATACAATTCAGATGATGATTAATAATGGCATTGACACCTTTATAGAGGTTGGGCCTGAAAGGGCATTATATAGAATGATACAGTGGATAGACAGAAAAGTAAAAGTAATGGCAACAGAGGATATTTTAAATGATATTAAAAGATAAGGTTGCATTGGTTACAGGCGGTTCAAAGGGCATTGGCCGTGCTATTTGCCTTGATTTTGCAAAGGCAGGGGCTAAGATTGTGATAAATTACAGCAGTGACGGCAGCGCAGCAGAGGCTGTGGCAGATGAGATTAAAAAAACAGGAGGAGAGGCTATTGCAATAAAGGCTGATGTGGCTTCTTCAACAGCAACAAAAGAAATGCTTGACCAAACCATGAAGGTTTATGGTAGAATAGACATCCTTATAAATAACGCAGGGGTAATAAAAGATGGATACCTTATGCTTATGAAGGAGGAGGACTGGGACAGGGTAATTGCAACTAACCTAAAGGGTGTTTTTAACTGCTGCAGGGCTGTAGTTCGGCAGATGATTGCACAGAAGGGCGGTAAGATAATAAATATTGTTTCTCCCAGCGCTATAACAGGCCGGGCAGGACAGACAAATTACTCTGCATCAAAGGGAGGGATTATTAGCTTCACAAAGTCGCTTGCAAGGGAGCTCGCAAATTTTAAAATAAATGTAAATGCTGTATCGCCTGGTGTAATAGAAACAGAGATGATAAAAACAATCCCGCAAAAGATTCATGATGAACTGTTAGGTATGATTCCTTTGAGCAGATTCGGCAAGCCTGAAGAGGTTGCTGATGTGGTAATATTTCTTGCCTCAGACGAGGCGTCATATATAACAGGCCAGGTAATTAGTGTAGATGGCGGGATAACGATTTAAGCAGGAAAGGGGGAAACCTTTATTGGAAGGAGTGGCACAGAGTTTAAATGATAAGGTCAAAGACCTTATTATACGAAGACTGAAATTAACTATTGATCCTAAAACTATCAAAGATGATGCGCCTTTATTTGGAGAAGGACTTGGATTAGATTCCATTGATGCCCTTGAATTAGTAGTAGGCCTTGAACAGGAATTCGGCATATCAATTCCTGATGAGGATGTGGGCAGGGAGGCATTTGCCTCTGTTAATGCCCTTGTCGCATATATTAATAAAACGAAAGGTCAGGCTTAAAAGCTTATTTATGGATGCAGGGATAATGAAAGTGGGTCTGGAGGAGATATATAATATCCTCCCCCACCGTTATCCCTTTTTATTTATAGATAATATTGTAAATCTGGTGCCTGGAAAAAAGGCAACAGGTTTGAAAGGCATTACTTCTAATGAGGATATTCTCTTACTGTCTCCTTCGCTGATTATTGAAGCTATGGCACAGGTTGCAGGCATTACACTCTCCTATAATAATCAGCATAGGGCAGGGGATTATGCTGGTTATCTGATTGAGGTGAAGGATTTTTCTTTTTTAGAAGAGATTCATATTGGCGACAGGCTTTTTTTTGACATTGAGTTAATACAAAAATTTGGTAATCTATTTAGATTTACGGGCAAAGCACGGGCTGGGGATAGGATAATAGCGAAAGGCGAACTCTCTATTGCAATAGTAAGCATCACAGGCTGATTATAACTTAGATGAAAAACCTTCCGAAGATAACGAGCAAATCAAACCCGCTTGTAAAATCCGTTCATCTTTTAAAATCTAAAAGGGCTGCTGAATCAGACCTTTTTATATGCGAAGGTATAAAGCTTGTTGAAGAGGCTGTAAATAGCGGTTCTCTGATTAGGTATGTTTTTATATCGGATAAATTTTGTGAATCAAAGACGAACGGGCCTTTTATTAAAAAGATAAATAGACCTGATTTAGAAGTTATTCATACTGCTGATTCAATTCTAAATTATCTTTCTGATTTGGTAACTCATCAGGGGATAATTGCTGTTGTTAAAAAGAAATTTTATCAAGATGATAAACTATTTGATAGATCAGATGGCATAATATTACTCTTATATAAGCTGCAGGACCCTGGAAATCTTGGAACAATAATCCGTGTGGCAGAGGCTGGAGGTGTTAAAGGTATCATTATAACAGATGGCACGGTTGACCCTTATAATCCTAAAGCAGTAAGGGCTACAATGGGATCAATATTCAGGATGCCAATTGCAAAGATTGATGATGTGCATGGCTTAATAAGAAAGGTGAAAGACTTGGGTTACAAGGGCATCGGATTTTTTCCAAAGGCAGAGAAAGAATATTTTAATGAAGACCTCACTGGACCGATTATCTTAACCTTTGGCCATGAAGCAGCAGGCCTGCCTGTTGAGATGAAGATTAATGGATGTGCGGTTGAAAATACCTATGTCTGGAGATGTGGAGTCCTTGAATGTGGCTGTTTCTGCTGCTGTTGTAATATACGAAAGTATGAGGCAGAGGCTGGGTAAGGGGTAAAACTTATTGACAAAGAAATTGATTATTGATATTTTCTATTTTGCAAACTATGTTATCTGATATAGACATCAAAACAAGGTCTCAGATAGAGTTTATTGATATAACATCACAGGTGCAAGGGGTGATAGATAAATCAGGCATTAAAGAGGGTGTCTGTAGTGTTTATGTTCCACATACTACTGCGGCTGTAACGATTAATGAAAATGCTGACCCTGATGTAATCAGGGATATTATAACAAGGCTTAATGAGATTGTGCCATTAAATGGTAATTACAGGCATACTGAGGGAAATTCTGCAGCGCATATCAAGTCAAGCATTATTGGGGCATCTGAGTCGGTTTTTATTAAAGACGGAAGGCTGATATTAGGCACATGGCAGTCAATATTCTTTTGCGAATTTGACGGCCCCCGAAGCAGAAGGGTGTTTATTAAATTAATAACACAATAATCTGATATAAATAAATATATAAAGTGTAAAGGAGGTGATTTATGGGAAGCGTAGTTAAAAAGAGGATAAAGAAGATGAGCAAGCATAAGCACAAAAAACTCTTAAAAAGGACGAGATGGGAGAGAAGAAAGAGGGGCAAATAAGATCATTTCCATGCCAGATATTATTCTGGTTTATTGTACATATTATAGTGATTTTACTATCTGCTTTGTGGGTTTTTATCAAGGGCCCTGGTCGTAGACCTGACCCCTATGAGGAAGTTAGGGGAGGTCTACGGCCTTTACAACATGGGGGGGGAAGTTTGGAAACATGTTGGGCCCTCTTGTCTGGGGAGGTGCTATTTAAGTAATATTTAACTTGCCATTGCCATCTCTTTTACTGGTTCAAGGAATTCTATCCTTACCTCTTTGAAGCCTTTTATCAATTTCTTTGACTGTTCTTTCATTGGCCTTAATGATCCGTTTCCCTTAACACGCTTATTCAGCTGATCTACAAACTCTTTATTGTTCGATATAAACCTTACCCGCTCTGCATGCAGCATGTAGGCGTTAAATAGACTGTGGATAAATGCCTCGTATTCTGCCTCAATCATGTCCTTTGCATCAATTACATGACTGATTTTTTTCAGGACCTTTTGATCTTCTTCGTCTTCTATTCTTATCTTCAGGATTGCCTTACCTAAACTCTCCTCCCACCCGCTGGCATAAATCAAAAGATTTCTGCTCATTGCGGCCTCCTTTTTAAGCGGCATTTTGAAGACTCAATGCCTTTTTTATTGTTATTTTTAATTCTGACATTTTAACAGGCTTGTTTAGATAATCATAAATACCAAGATTCATCAGTTCAAGATACGATTCTACGTCTCCGAATCCAGTAAGAACAATTATTTTGGAAGCAGGGCTGATTGATTTAATCTCATTAATAAGGTCAGCGCCCTTTGGCTCAGGCATATTCTTATCTGTTATTATAAGGTCAAACAATATATCCTTTACCTTTTTTATTGCATCAGGCATACTTTCAGCTACGGATATTTCATAACCCTCGTCTTTCAGTACATCGTAGAGTAGGGTTAAGAATTCTTTATCATCATCAACAGCCAATATATTTATCTTTTCTTTTTTCATTTCCCTCTCTCTTATTGCAGGATTTAAAGATAATCAGACATTAACTAAATAAGCAAGAATTGTGCCATACTTTTTTTCATTACAATAATACTGTAACTTATTGTTTATAAAAGATTTCTATCTTTAGAAGAAGGGATTAAGAAAATAGAGGGAATGTATGTTTTGTCACAAAAATAGCTGTTAACTACCCAAAAATATTGTAATTTCTTTATTTTATAAGGGGATAGACATATAATGACAGTTTTGTCCATCTTATTACGTAAAATGACATATAAAAAGACTATAAATTTTTCTATTTTAAAAGGAGTTGTCTATAGAGGCTATCATACTCTATTGCAGATTTATCCCACGAATAATTATCTTTTAGGCCATTTTTTATAATATTATCCCACTCAACCCTATTTTTATATATCTTCAATGCCTTTTTGATGGAACTTATTAATTCCTTTGATGAATACTCTCTAAATTTAAATCCATTTCCTGCTCTATTTTTAGAATCATAATCTTTTATAACATCATCAAGTCCGCCGGTTGCCCTTACAATTGGTATCGTGCAATATCTGAGGCTTATCATCTGATTCAGGCCGCATGGTTCATATCTTGAAGGCATCAGAAACATATCAGCGCCTGCCTCAATCTTGTGTGCAAGGGCGTCGTCAAAGGTTATCATTGCGCTAATCTTATCAGGGTATTTATCAGAGAGATTTTTTACAATATGGTGGTATTTCTCATCTCCTGTTCCAAGTATTGCAAACTGGACATCCATCTTCATCAAATCATCTGCCGCCTCTTCCCATATATCCCATCCCTTCTGGCTGCTGAGCCTTGATATCATGCCGATTACTGGTATGTCAGGCGATTGAGGAAGATTGAATGTTTTCTGCAAATCCTTTTTGCATGATTTTTTTCCCTTCAAATTATCTATTGTGTAGTTTTCAATTATAAATTTATCTTTTGAAGGGTTCCACTCATCATAATCAATTCCATTAGTAATGCCAAAGAGCTTTTCTGCTTTTTCTTTCAACAAACCCTCAAAGCCATAGCCATATTCAGCCGTTTGTATCTCTTCGCGGTATTTTTTGCTTACCGTTGTAATAACATCTGAAAAAACAATGCCTGCCTTTAAGAAGCTTATCTTACCGAAGAATTCTAAATATTGCGGTGCAAAGTATTCTGGTCCGAGATTCAGAAGATGCATATCCAATGCCCAGAATAAACCGTGGTAGCCAAGATTGTGTATAGTAAGAATAGTTTTGACCTTTTGAAAATCAGGATGGTCTTTATAATGGGTCTTTAAGAATAAAGGCACAAGTCCTGTCTGCCAGTCGTGGCAGTGGATTATATCAGGATTTAAATCAAGTACATTTATTGCCTCAAGCGCAGCCTTAGAAAAGAATACAAATCGTTCTGCATTGTCAAGATAGTCTCCCTCAGGGGTTGAATAGATATAATCGCGGTTATAATATTCATCCTTTTTGATAAAATAAACAGTTATGCCCTTTCCGAGCCTTCCGCTTAATATCTGAGCAGGCGCCTTTTTACTTGAGATGGGCGCCTCAATATGCCTGCCTGTGGATACGAGGTCAAATTTTTTCTCATCTATGGCCTTATATTTTGGCGTAATTATGTAAACCTTATGACCAAGCCTCTCTAATGCCTTTGGCAGGGCAGCAGCAACCTCAGCCAGGCCGCCTGTTTTTGAGAACGGCGCCACTTCAGATGACACAAAGACAATCTTCATATCTCTGCTTCCTTAAGGTACCTTGCCGCCTCTTCAGGAGGGGTTGGGTTGATATAAAAACCAGAGCCTGCCTCAAAGCCTGCAACATGCGTCAGTTTTGGCATTATCTCTATGTGCCAGTGATAATAGTCTTCGTATGTTGATTTCCCGTCTTTTAAAGGAGAGTTATGGATGATAAAATTGTACGGCGGGTCATTCAATACCCTGCTCATCCGCTTTAATGATTCAGAAAGTATCCTTGCAAGATTCTCCATATTTTGCTTTTGTATGTCCTCAAAAGATGAATCATGTATCTTTGGCAGTATCCATGTTTCAAAGGGGAACCTTGGGGCATAAGGTGAGAGGGTTACAAATTCATTGTTTTCTGCAACAACACGGCTCCTGTCTGTTGTCTCCTGACGAACAATGTCGCAGAATATGCACCTCTCCTTATATTCATAATATTCCTTTGCGCCTTTCATCTCCTCTGCTACCAGGCTTGGGATAATTGGCAGGGCAATGAGCTGGGAATGAGGATGCTCCAGAGTCGCGCCTGCCTCAAAGCCCTGATTCTTGAATATTAATATGTAGCGGAATCTTGTATCCTTTTTTAAATCCATCATCCTGTCCCTGAATGCCCAGAGGACATTTTCAACCTGTTTAATGGGAAGGGTTGCAAGGCTTTCTGTATGCTCAGGTGATTCAATAATCACTTCATGCGCTCCGATACCGCTCATCTTGTCAAAGATGCCGACGCCTTCCCTGTGCAAATAGCCTTCAATCTGCAAAGCAGGGAACTTATTCGGCACAACCCGAACAGACCAGTTAGGTGTATTTGGCTTTGAACCATCGTTTCTGTAGGAAAGCACCTCTGGCGGCGTCTTATCCTCATTCCCCGGGCAGAATGGGCAGAAGCCCCCTTTTAGTATATCCTCTCGTTTATGTGTAAAATTGGTCGGCCTCTTTCCCCGTCCAGTAGATATTATAACCCATCTGCCGATGATAGGGTCTTTTCTTAATTCTGGCATTATTCTCCTCCGACTAACTGATTGCTTTCAGTAAATTGTCATTCCGTAGGCAACAAAATTATTTATGATATTCACTAATATCTATTCTTATCCCTGTCTCCCATTTCTCTTTTGGCTTCAGGTTTAATCTCCATAAAGGTAAAAATGATGTCCCCTGATATGTGCGTTCAAAGCCTTCCTCAGACTGCGATATGGTTTCTACTGGATATATCCACAATCTTGAGCTTACAGAATATGATAAATCCACTTTTATTCCGGACCATTCATCAACAAGGGAAATTTTATTAATGTCATCAAAATCACCTGATACTGCCATCTGCCTTTTTTTATCTTCCTTGCCCTGAAGGATAAAATACCTGCTTTTATCATTTCCTGCTAAAAGTGTAAAATTAAATTCTATGCCAAAGAAGGATTCAATGGGAATTGTTCCCCTGTTTATCAGGGAATAACTTGCATTTATCATACCACTATTTCTATTAAAGGAAAATCTTTTTCTAACAGTTATAGGAATAGTATTTTTTTCAGTATAGACAGCTCCATCTCTCTTTAAAATTATATAACCATCTGCCCTGTCTTTTAAAAAAGAAGATTCTTCAATAGTATACGGTTGATTCACAAAGTCACCGAGCTCTTTATAATTACATCCTGTAAATGCCTCAAGTGTCGTAGATGAATCAATAAAATGGTCTAAAAAAGAGTAGCGGTTGTGCCAGTCATAATACAAAAGCCCTTCAAGCCCCTCTTCTTTGGATTTTACTATATGATGTATTGAGACAGGTTCTGCTGAACTGCCTGTGTTATTTTTTGCAGCCTTTAATTTATAATGATAGCCCTCCTTGCGCCTTGCAAGTAGATTTGAGATATTAAATGCCTTTGGTTTAAAGTCTATCTCAATAATGCTGCCTCCGTAGTCAGGTGATAAATAGGCATTTATATATGGATTGCTGATTAATATCTCTTTGAATCCATCGCTGTTGTAATCAACTGTTTCAGCTTCAAGATAACTATCCTTTTCATTGTGCATTTTTTCATCTGCTGCATTTTCTGCAAGAATAAGGTGCTTATAAACAGCATGTCTCAGATAATTAAGATAGAGTCCGCCGAACAGGCCGTGCCAGTAGGCGCAGTTGCACTGGCTGCGGTAAAGCTCCTTTTTTGCAGCCTCTCCCTTTATATC
>CAKKRA010000064.1:10885-14351 GCA_919902475.1 Nitrospiria bacterium | reverse complement strand
AGAGCGCAAGATACTCTCTCCAAAGGCAACATTAAGCTGCAATACAAAAGGCAGAGAAAAACCAGAGGAAGAGGGCGAAATCAGGACCGCCTTTCAAAGGGACAGGGACAGGATTATCCATTCAAAGAGCTTTAGACGATTAAAGCACAAAACCCAGGTCTTTTTAGCGCCAACAGGCGACCATTACCGCACAAGGTTGACCCATACCCTTGAGGTCTCTCAGATTGCAAGGACAATTGCAAAGTCATTAAGGCTTAATGAAGAGCTTACTGAGGCAATCTCCTTAGGCCATGATTTGGGCCATACCCCCTTTGGACATGCTGGCGAGGCTGTGCTTGATGAGATATATCCAGGCGGATTTAATCACTATGAACAGAGCCTCAGAGTGGTTGATTTTATAGAGAAAGATGGTCATGGTCTTAATTTGACTAAAGAGGTTCGGGATGGTATACTTAAACATTCAAAGGGGAAGGGTCATCTTTTTTCCAAAGGGGATAGGGCAGAGACCTTAGAGGGTCAGATTGTAAGGGCTTCAGACAGCATTGCCTATGCAAACCACGACCTTGATGATGCACTGAGGGCAGGAATATTAAAGTATAATGATGTCCCCTCCCACATTATTAAGGCCATTGGGGAGACCCATTCAAAAAGGATTGATACAATGGTCAGCTCTATTATATATTCAAGCCTAAATAACGGCCTTGCGGAGATTACAATGGGTGAAGATATCCTATCTTTGACAGAAGAGCTCAGGTCATTTCTGTATAAAAATGTCTATGAAAATGAGAGAACCCACAGGGAGTTTTTAAAGGCAGAGAAACTTCTGAAAGAGCTCTATTCGTATTATCTTGAACATCCTGAAGAGGTTTTTAAGGAGATTCCGAGGGATAGACTAAGTGATGATAAAGAGAGGCTTGTGTGCGATTTTATTGCAGGCATGACAGATAGATATGCCCTGATGACATATGAAAAACTGTTTCTGCCGCAGCCGTGGCTGGTGATGTAACCGAGGAGAAGTGGTGAAACGGTGAACGGGAGAATGGGAAAGAGGAAAGTATCAGGTATAGTTTATGAGCAAGCTTAAGATTCTTGCAATGGATGACAGCCCTACTGTACAGAAGCTCCTTAAGATGGTTCTTGAGGAGGAGGGCTATGATGTTATCTGCGCCTCTGACGGCATTGAAGGGATTGACAGGGCAAAGAAGGAGCATCCGTCAATCATCCTGATTGATTTTGTGATGCCTAAGATGAACGGCTTTCAGGTCTGCAAGATTATTAAGGAGGACCCTGATTTAAAGCACATTCCAATAATACTTGTCACCTCAAAGGGCGACGAGGTTGGAAGCAAGTTTGTTAAGATGCTCGGCATTACAGAATATCTTACAAAACCCTTTCAGCCAAATGACCTGATTTCAAAGATAAGCGAGGTTATTGATAAGAATTCAAATCTCAGAAAAATAGCATCAAATACAGAGGGATCAGATAAAAAGAAGATTCAGACTCTGCCTGAAGAGGCTGGGGGCATATCAATCAATGAGATTGTAGAGCCGTTGATTAAGGAACCTGAGAGGGGTGTAACAGGCGCAGCTCCTGAGGCGCAAAATGCAGTAGAGGTATTGGTAAAGGATGTAATGGATGAGGTTATATCTTATATAACAGAATCGCTTCCTGATATCCTGCGAGAAAAGATCCTAAAGTTAAAGATTGGGCATGCAAATCAAGCCCTTAGCCTTAATAAGGGCATCTTGTTATACGGCGACCTTTCCATATTCCGCTTTCCTGATATATTACAGTTGATTAGTATTCAGAAGCTGACAGGATGCCTGTCCCTGAATTCAGAAGGGAATAAGGTAAATATCTTTTTTAGGAACGGCTGGATTATCTATGTCTCTTATTGGGATGATATTAATGAGTCCCTCGGTGATATACTTGTAAGCGCTGGAAAATTGAGCAGAATACAGCTTCAACATTTTCTAAACGAAAAGGGTTTACTAAAGTATGTTCTGATAAATAAAAGGCTGATTTCCTTAGATGAACTGAAAGATTTAGTAAATAGGTATACAGAGGAGGCTGTATATAAGCTCTTTTCCATGATTAAAGGCGACTTCCAGTTTACCAATTATTTAATGCCGGCAGAGATGAATGATATATTAACTGAACTTCAGACAAATGATATTATCCTTGAGGGTGTAAGGAGGATAGACGAATGGCAGTTGATTAATAAGAAGATTTGCAACAGGGACGCAGTATTAAAAAGACTTATTACTGATGCAGAGGAATTGGGTGAAATTACCTTAAGTGACAAGGAGTTAGAGATTTTTTCCTTTGTTGACGGGAAGAGGAATATAAATCAGATAATTAAAGAGAGTAAAATGAGCGAGTTTGATGTTTGCAAGACATTATATGTCCTCCTATCCGCAAATCTATTAACAATTACATCTACACCTTCCAACTCATTGAATAAACAGCCGCAATACCAGTAATTTTAAAAGGCGCTTTACTTGACAGTAACATATTCCTGTGATATATTTGAAACAATTAATAGGGAAATACCCTAAAATTTTCTATAGTTAAGGAGGCAAAATGGGCAGGATATTGGTTGTGGATGACAGCTATGCCGAACTTCAGCTTATCCAGTCAGCATTAAATGGTCTCGGCCATGATTTGGTAACTGCAATGGATGGCGAAGAAGGGGAGAGGATTGCAAAGGCAGGAAATATAAATCTGATTATCCTTGATGTTATTCTTCCAAAGAAAAACGGCTTTCAGGTATGCAGGGAATTAAAGAAGGATGACAAGTATAAACATATTCCTATTATAATGGTTACATCAAAGGATCAGGACAGCGATCAGTTTTGGGGATTAAAACAGGGCGCTAATGAATATATGAAGAAGCCGTTTAACCCTGCTGACCTTGTGAAGGTGGTAAAGAAGTATATTTAAATTAACCGTAATTAGTGAAAGGAAAATAATGAGGTTTTATAAGGGCATATTTTATATTCTCTTATTTTTTGCATCATCTTTTATCGTAGCAAAACCTGCCTATGCAGCAGAGAATGAGCTGATATGGGGTGGAGAACGTTCAATTTATTATAGCGGCATTGGCAAGGCATCAGATGAATTCTATAAGGCAACAGGGATAAAGGTAATAATTATACCGGGAGGCTGTCCATTGGGGTCAAAAGGCGTGGCATCAGGCAAGCTTGATGTAGGAGGCCTTTGCTGCAGACCAAAGGAAGAGGAAATAACAAAATTAGGTTTAAAGGCATTTCCGCTTGCTTATGATGCATTAGTTATAATAGTGAATAATTCCAATTCCATAACAAACCTTACTATGCAGCAGGTGCGGGATATATTTATGGGAAAGATAAAGAACTGGAAAGAGGTTGGCGGCAATGACAGGCCGATAAAGCTTGTTACACGGCTTCACTGCAAGGACAGGGAAGACAACTGGAAGCAGATATTA
>CAKKRA010000064.1:494-10875 GCA_919902475.1 Nitrospiria bacterium | reverse complement strand
CACACCTGAACTCTTTGCAAAAGAAAAGAAGAATGTAGCAGAGGATCAGGAGGTTCTTCTTGCTGTAAATAATGACAAGGATGCCTTTGGCTTTATCCTTTTGAGCATGGTGAATAGGAGATATGTCAAGGTTATAAATATGGATGGCATAACCCCTTCCCGCGAAAGTCTGATAGACCAGACATATCCATGGAAATTGACTGATTACATGGTTACAAAGGGCGAGCCGACAGGCAATAAGAAAAAATTTATAGACTACCTGTTCGGCGAAGGAAGGAAGCATTTAAGCAAAGACCTTGCCTTTGTTGACGAGGTGAAGGCGAAGCCTGTTAAGAAGAAGGCTTCAAAGGTTTTAAAGGAGAAGCCTGCAAAGAAGAAATTATAAGGGTAAAATATTATGCCAGATGAAGATGTATTAGAGCAGAATACAGAGGAAGAGGCTGCAGAGCCATCTACACAATATTGCACATTCAGATTTGAAAATGAGTTATACGGCATTGAGATAGACCAGATACAGGAGATAATAAATCTTCAAAAGGTATTTCCGGTTCCAAGGGCGCCTAATTATATAATGGGCGTCATTAATCTGCGAGGAAATATAGTTCCAGTAATAGATATAAAGCCGATATTAAAACTGCCGATGTGGAAGCAGGATATAAACAGCAGTATTGTTCTTATAAATGCTGACAGCAATATGATAATCGGAATAGTGGTAGATGAGATAGGGGATGTTGTTTCATTAACAGGCTCAAAGATAGAGCCGCTTGATATTAAGAAGGATGATGAAAGGTCAAAATATCTTACAGGTATCAGCAAATTGACAGATAAGGTTTTGGTAATTCTTGATGCAAGAAGAATCATAGATGACACAAAATTGGCGGCTGCATAGCCGGTGTTTGAGAAATTAGGGGTGAGGATTTTTTTTTATTGGGATGGAACTTTTTAGAAAGGAGTGAATATTATGGCAGAAGGAAGGGAGAAAAGGCGCATCGAGCCGCCTGATGTTTCAGGTAGGGGATTTGGCCTCAGCCTGAAGGTTGCAATCCTTATAATTGCTACAACACTGGTGCTTGGAATAGTCGCTGGTTATCAGTTTATTACTGCTTTTAAGACCGAGATGGAGAGCGAGATAACAAAAAGGGGAATTGCTATGGCAAAGGGTGTTGCAGATAAGGTGCAAAACCCTGTCCTCACAAATAGTATTGATATCCTCAAGAATGTGGTTACAGAGACAAAAAAAGAAGACGCTAATATAAGCCATGTCTTTATAAAAAGCGATGAAGGCAAGATACTGGCCCACACCTTTGAAGGCAATGTCCCGGACATTTTTGTAAAAGAGGAGAAGCATGAAGGGGAAAAGAAGGGCGATGTAGAGGGTTATCAGAGAAGGTTAAAAATAGGGGGCGAGGATATAATAGACATTGACCAGCCTATTTTAAAAGGCCTAATAGGAAGCGTGCACCTCGGCATGTCTACAGCGGCAATAACCAAAGAGGTAAATAACCATATTATTGGGTTCCTTTTATACTTTGGCGGAGCCTTTCTATTGATTACTATAGCTGCTATTGTGGTTGCAAACAAGGTTATGGTCAATCCTATTAAAGATATTATAAGCGCAGCAGAAAGAGTTGGACAGGGTGACCTGAGCCATGAACTTGAGGTAAAAAGCTCTGATGAGCTGGGTCGTCTTGCAGGGACCTTTAATGAAACGATTACACGGCTAAGGACAATGGTTCAGACAGAGGCTGAAAGAGACAAGCTGCAGGCGCAGGTCATGGACCTCCTTGACATCGTTTCTACAGCAGCAGAGGGAGACCTTACTGTTCAGGCAGAGGTTACATCTGACGCACTTGGTTCAGTTGCCGACGCCTTTAACCTGATGGTCAACGGCCTTGCAAATCTTGTTGAGCAGATCAGGGGCGCAGGCATGGAGATTAAGACTGCAACGGATTCCATTCTTACAGTTACAAGTGAGATGAGCAGGGGCGCAGAGGAGCAGGTGGTTCAGATAAATAAGGCATCATCTGTTGTTGACAGCATGGCTATGTCAATGCAGCAGGTTGCATCAAATACAGAAGAAGCGGCGAATGCTGCAAGGCAGGCAACAGATGCTGCAAGCAAAGGCGGAAAGGCAGTTTCTGAAACAATTTCAGGCATGCACAGGATAAGGTCTACTGTTCAGGGGACAAGCAAGAAGATTAAGAGCCTCGGCGAACGTTCAATGGAGATTGGAAAGATTATTGAGGTTATTAATGACATTGCTGCGCAGACAAACCTCCTTGCTTTGAACGCTGCAATTGAGGCTGCAAGGGCAGGCGAGCAGGGCAGAGGCTTTGCAGTTGTTGCTGATGAAATCAGAAAGCTTGCGGAAAGGTCATCCAAGGCGACAAAGGAAATCGCAAACCTTATTAAAGGCATACAGGTTGAAACAAACGAGGCAGTTACTGCAATGGAAAACGGCACAAGGGATGTTGAAGAGGGCACAATACTTGCTGATACTGCCGGCGCTTCATTGAAATCCATTGAGGGTATAGTTTCAAAGGCCGCTTCTCTTATTCACGGCATATCAGTTGCTGCAAAACAGCAGGTGGAAGGCGCGGTTGGCGTTGTTAGCTCAATGGAGACCATATCAAATGTTTCCAAGAGGACATTTGAGAGTTCACGTGAATCAATGAAGACTATTTCCCAGCTTGCGAGCATGACAAACAGGCTTAATGATGCAATTGGAAGATTTAAGACCACAAAAGCATTAGGTGAAAGAAGAGCAGGACGTGCAATCACTATGGGAGAAGATACTATCATGCAGCAGGAAGAGGAAGTAGTGTTATTAACTGAAGATATGAGGGCATAGACAGGCTGTTGAAAAAGTTTTTATTTATGCTATTATTTGTCATTCCTGCGTGCCTCTGGCAGGAATCCAAAATCTCTTAAATTTATGAAACTCTGGATTCCCGCTAAAAGCATGCGGGAATGACATTTATGGCATTATACGAGTTTTGGTTGTTAGATTTTTGGATTCAGTAATTAGATATCGGGATTTTTAATCTAAGGACAGGCATTCAGCCTGCCAGGAAGGTGTTTTAGGTGGCAAAGAGCTTTGACAAATCCGCAATAATTGAATTCTTCCTTATAGAGGCAGGCGACCATCTTACAAGCCTCAATAACAACCTCCTTGTCTTAGAAAATGACCCCCAGAACATAGAATTGATAGACAGTCTTTTCAGAGATGCGCATACATTAAAAGGCTCATCAGCAATGATGGGTTTTGGAATAATTAGTGATGTTGCCCATAGGGCAGAGGATATCCTTGAATCTGCAAGGTCAGGACAGCTCACACCTGACAGGGTGATTATGAATTTTCTCTTTGAGGTCTTGGATACAATAAAGGTACTCCTTGATGATATTTCATCCGGCAGAAAAGAGGATGCAACACTGAGAGATGCAATCAATAGAAAATATGAGATACTAATCAACAGGGAAAAGACTGAAGAAAAGGCTGAAGAGAAAATATCAGAGAATGTTGAGGCAGATGATGAATCAATTGAGCGGGTCTATAAGTCATTAGATAAGATATTTGTTGAAAAGGAAGGGGAGGAATCTGATGTTGTTGATATGGAAGGCGCCTTTAAAGAGATAGAAGAGGAAAAAGATGAGACAGTAGAAGAGGCTGAAGCTGAAGAAGAAGAGGCTGTTGAAGAGCTGCCTGTAAAGGCAGAGAAGCCTGCAGAGCGCACGGCTCCCGGTAGACGCGCTGCTGACGTCAGCGACTTAGAGAAGAGAATTATCAGGGTTCAGGTAGACCAGCTTTCAAACTTAATGAACCTTGTTGGTGAATTGGTTGTTAACAGAAACAGGCTTACCGGCCAGCTTGAGCATGTTAAGGATATAAGGGACGAGCTTGTAAAGAGCAAGGCAAGACTCTTAAAGGTTGTAAAGGACTTTGAGAGCAAATATGAATTCAGCATGTCAGCCATGAGCTTTTCTTCCACAGGCAAAAAGCCGTCAAAGGCAGAAGGCAGCTCAGGCCATGTAGAAGGTTTTTTTGAGCTTGAGTTTGACAGATATGACGACTTTAATCTTTTGTCCCGCAAGCTCGTAGAGATTACAAATGATATGTCAGAGATAATGGAGTCCCTTTCCGATTTTTTCAATAAGATAGACGAAGGCGCTCTGCATATAAGCAAGATAACCACAAATCTGCAGCAGGAGATTACCTCTGTAAGGATGGTTGAAATAGAAAAGCTCTTTCAGAGATTTTCAAGGCTGGTCAGGGACGTGTCACAGAGTGAAAACAAAAAGGTAAGGCTGGAATTTGTGGGCGGTGAGACAAAGATAGACAAGGCAATCTTTGAATTGATATCAGACCCATTGGTTCATATAATCAGAAATGCCATATCGCACGGCATTGAGATGCCCCATGACAGAAAACTGTCTGGCAAGGAGGATACAGGCGTTGTTTTTGTGAGGGCATATCAGGAAGGCAATAATGTTGTGATTGAGGTAGGCGATGACGGCAAAGGCATAGACCCTGACGCGGTCAGAGAGGCCGCAGTTGAGAAGGGTTATATCGCCAAATCAGAGTAAAAGACACTTACAGACGAAGATGCTATAAATCTTATCTTTCTTCCGGGCTTTTCCACCTCTAAAGAGATAAGCGCTATTTCTGGAAGAGGGGTGGGAATGGATGTAGTGAGGACGAACATTACCAGGATGAACGGCCAGATTGAGGTTCATACAGAGATTGGATTAGGCACCAAATTCATTATAAAACTTCCTGCTACACTCGCTGTTTCACAGGCATTGATTATAAAGTCAATGGATCAGGAGTTTGCTATCCCATTGAATTTGATAGACGAGACAACAAGGATTTCACAAAGGGATATAGACTATGTAGCTGGTTCTGAGGTGATAAACCTGAGGAATAAGATTATTCCGTTTATCAGGCTGAATAACATACTCAATTTAGATGCTAAAAAAGAGGGCAGCCGCTCTTCTACAGAGTTATATCCAACGCTCATATTAAAATTAGCGGATAAGAAGATAGCCTTGATGGTTGACGAGATTATTGTTCAGGAGGAGATTGTTGTAAAAAATATGGGCGATTACCTGAAAAACCTCGGGCTCTTTTCAGGCGCAACTATTTCTGGCGAGGGCAATGTAAGGTTTATTATAGATACAGCAGCCCTGATTGAGGACAGCCTCCTGACAGGAAAGAAAGGAATAGGTGTCAGGACAACCCTCAAAACAGAAGAGAAGACAGCAGAAGCAGGAGTTGCAGCCACAGTAAAGAAGCGTGAGACGCTCCTTGAAAAGCCAAAAATTATTATTGTAGATGATTCAATCAGCATAAGAAAATATGTGAGCCATTTCCTGACAAGGGCAGGTTACGAGGTTGAGGTTGCAAGCGATGGTTTTGAGGCATTGAACAAGATAGGACAGACAAAGGTAGACCTGATAGTTACAGACTTGGAAATGCCTGTAATGCACGGCTATGAGCTTATAGCAGAATTAAAGAGGGTTTCTGATTTAAGCAAGATTCCAATTATAGTCTTGACATCAAGGGCAGGCGAGAAACACAGGCAAAAGGCATTTGAGATGGGTGCGCAGGAGTATGTTGTTAAGCCCTTTGAGGAAGATGTGCTTATAGATAGCATAAAGAAATTATTGAAATAGGCTGGAAATAGGCCTTATAGGACATTTAGGTAATTTAATGGACAAACCAAAAACCGATGATCAGGTTATAATTTTTTTATTAAAGGGCGATAAGTTTGGCATAAGCGTTAAAAATATGGTTGAGATTAGCAAGTTAGACGTATTAAAAAGTGAAAAGGCTGAAGGGATGTACGAGGGCAAATTAATGCTGAGGTCTCATGAGGTGCCTGTTGTAAACTTAAGCATGCTCTTTCATCTTGGAGAAGGGGATAACAGCGAGAATGTGAGGATAATTGTATTGGAAAAGTCCTCAAAGATGATTGGTTTAAAAGTGGATGCAGTATCAGAGGTTATTACTTATCCGCTTAGGTTAATAAGGCCGATGCCAAAGATGATTATGGACAGCGCAGTTAATTACTTTTTGGGTATTGGCAGGGCTAATGATGAACCTGTGCTTTTTCTGAATGATGAAGAGATACTTGCTGAAACCTCAGTCGGGAAGAACTGATGGTAAAAAAGGCCTCTGAAGTTCAGTTTATGATATTCAGGATACTTGATAAGCTTTTTGGCGTTAGACTTTCTGAGACAGTTGAGATAATATCTCCCTCAAGGATTAGGGAGGTTCCGCTTTCATATTTTTATGTAAAAGGAATAATGGATTACAGGGGCGAATTCCTGCCTGTTATGAGTTTAAGGAGGAGATTCAGCCTTGATGATCCTATTGACGGCGAGAAATTTATTTTAGTAATAAAAGCAGATGAGAGGTTCGGCCTCACCATTGACGAGGTCATGGGAATAGCAATTGTCAGCGATGACAAGATAGAGCCGTCTCCGCCAAAGGTTATGGGTATTAGTTCCAAGTATGTATCAGGGTTAATAAAACACGATGAGAGGCAGGCAGTAATACTTGATATAAATGTGCTCTTTTCAGCACAAACAAGGATTCAATTAGCCCTTTAAAAGGAAGAAAATATGCCAAAAAAATTACTTCTTGCAGACAGCAGCATAACAATCCAGAAGGTGGTTGAGATCAGCCTTTCTGATGAAGGTTTCAAGGTTACGTCAACAAGGGACGGTGATACAGCCTTTAAGCTTGCAAAGGAGATAAGGCCTGACGTCGTTCTTGCGGATATCTTTCTGCCGTCAATTGACGGCTATGAACTGTGCAAGAAGATGAAGGAAGACCCTGAGCTGAAGAACATTCCAGTTATACTGCTGGTCGGCAAGTCAGACTCCTTTGACATGAGCAGGGCAAATCTGTGCGGCGCCGCAGACTTTATAAATAAGCCCTTTGAATCCTCAGAGCTTATTGAAAAGGTAAAGAGCTATTCTGTGAGCGATGCAGATATAGAGGTTGTTGAGCTTACCGAGGAAGGGGATGTGATGCCAGCAGTAGAAACCCTTTTGTCTGTTGATGTGCCTTCAAAGCCTGAAGAAGATATAGTATCTTCTCTCAAAGAGGTTGTTGAGACCCTGTCAGAGAAAGAACCTGAAGAAGATATGGGGTTAGTTTCCTTTGAAAATCTTGATAAGGCACGGGAGCTTGAAGATTCAATAATTCCAAAGGCCTTGCCAATAAAGCCTAAAGAGGAAAAGGCAGAAGAGAATATCCCATTCTATGATATAACAGAGCTTGAAGAACCAGCAGAGGCAAAGATAGAAGCAAAGCCTGTTTCTAAAGAGGATATAGATTCTGCTATTAAAGGCATGGTTTCCCCTGATGAGTTGAAACAAAGACTGGCCTCAGTTATTCAAAGCAGTGTGAGTGGGCTTTTAAAAACAGTATCTGCTAATGACCTGAAAGGCCAGATTGTGTCAGCCGCACAGAAATATTCAAAAGAGATAGCATCCGGGATTTCTAAAGAAGAGATTATGGCTGAGATGAGCAGGATACTGAATCAGATAGTCAGGGAGAGGGTTGGCGGCGTCTCCTCCCAGGAGATGAAAGATGAGCAGATGAAGGTTGTAAGGGAGGCAACAAAGGACGCAGTAAAATCCATTTCACCAGATGCTGTCATGAGGGGATTGAAAAAGGGGATAGATGAAGAGGGAAAAAAGGTTTTAGAGAGGATATCTTCAGGTGATGCAGTAAAAGAGATAGTAAGAGAAAATATTCAGAGATTCGTCCCTAGTGATATAAAAAATGATATCCTGCCGATTATTGAGCAGGAGGCAAAAAGGCTTGTTCAGGGCGTATCAATAGATGAGATAAAAAGTGAGATTGAGAAATCTACAGCAAGGATATTTGAGGAAAAAATTGAAGGCATGATAGTCAATATTTCCAAAGAAATAATAGAAAAGATTGCATGGGAGATTGTTCCATCACTTGCTGAGGTGATAATAAGCAAAGAGATTGAAAAGATAAAGGCAGAGGATTAGAGATAAATAGAGAATCCAATCAGATAATCTCAGTATCTAAAAAGATAATTTTAACAGATTCCCGTCTTAATTTTAATAACCACATATTAGTAGAAAATAGCTTAAAATTCAATGTGTTATAATTCTGAGGCATTAATCAGTTCTCTGGTACAATAATTGTTTTTTAATACAGTATTAAGTAAACTTATAAACTGTTTCTTACCCTAAAAATACCCTTAGAAGGTGATTTATTTTGCCATCTTGTCTGATGTATATATATTGATAATAAAGGAAGCGCTATTCATGGGAGGATGCATAATGGTAATCAATCGCAACAGAAGCAGGCTTGCATTTCTTTTTGTTTTATTTCCACTTTTTTTCTTAATCGCATCTGGATGTTCAGTTAAACTGATAAGCGACTATGATGAGGTTATTGACAAATCAGTAACCGAGCTTCAGAAAAAGGTAGAGGCCTTTCTGATAAAAATGGAGGGCTCTGCCGGCAGCAGTGAAGGCGAGTATATTAATAACAGGTCATTTTATAATGAGGCCAGGGTTGAAATATCTGCTATGCGCCTGCGCGCTGAGGCAATCCCAGAGAATAATATTACTGTCCAGCACATTAATGAAATAGAAAAAAATATTGAGAATCTTCGCATGCTGCATGAAAAACGCGGGCAGAAAGGCCTTACAAAGGATTTGACAGAGCCTGTAAGGGCAATTATAAATATCCAATTCAAGGCAATGCTTACGCTGGAATTTGCAAAGAAACACGGTAAATAAACAATCTGTAAACATACAGGAGATTAAAAGGAGGCACGGATATGCCGGAAATTAATATGGAGAAGTTGGTAAAGGATATGGCAGGAGCAGCAACAGGTGTTCTAAAAGAGAAATGGCCGTCTGTTAAGATTTATGCAGAAGCAGAATTTAAAAAACTGGGCGAAACAGTCATCGCAGTCCAGAAGTCAAAGCTCACTGGCAATATTACTGAAGAGGAGGCGCGCCTTCTCCTTGAGATGCAGAAGAATGCCATGCGCTCTGTTTTTCTGACAGTTGAAGGGCTTGGGATAATTGCTGTAGAAGAGGCAATAAATGCTGCTATGGCTGTTGTGCGAAGTACAATCAACACGGCGATAGGCTGGTCTATACTTTAGGGCGTAAATTTAAGAAGGAGGGATTTTATGAGTGAAACTATTGAGAAGTTCGGTATGGGTTGGCTCCCTGATTATCCTGATTTCAGGGATTATACAGAAGAGCATGAAGATGTTAATAAGATTCTTACGCCAACAGGCCTTATTAAGGCTGCAAAGAGTCTTCCTGCTGCAGTTGATTTGAGGGCATGGTGTTCGCCAATAGAGGATCAGGGCTCTATCGGCTCATGCACTGCCCATGCAGGCGTCGGGATAGTGGAATATTATGAGAAGAAGGCGTTTGGGAAATATATTGACGCCTCGCGTCTATTTCTTTACAAGGTAACGCGCAACCTTTCACACTGGACCGGCGATACAGGCGCCTTTTTAAGAACTACAATGGGCGCGCTTGTGCTTTTCGGAGCGCCGCCTGAGGAATATTGGCCGTATAAGATTGCTGATTTTGATAAGGAGCCGACGGCGTTTTGCTATGCCTTTGCGCAGAGCTATCAGGCTATAAAATATTACAGGCATGACCCGCCGGGAACCGCAAAGGATGTTTTGCTCAATCGTATCAAGAGATATCTTGTAGCAGGCCATCCGTCAATTTTTGGTTTTACTGTGTATAGTTCTATCGGCCAGGCTGGTAAAACAGGAAAGATTACATATCCGTGCAAAGGCGAAAAGATTGAAGGCGGACACGCAATTATAGCGATTGGATATGATGACAAGATCAAAATTAAAAATTCTGGTTCCTGCGGGATAGAAACAACAGGCGCGCTTCTCATAAGAAACTCATGGGGAAGAGGATGGGGAGACGGAGGCTACGGATGGCTGCCTTATGAATATGTGCTAAAAGGCCTTGCAGAAGACTTCTGGTCAATGTTGAAGAAGGAATGGATAGATACTGAGGCATTTAAGGTGTAGGGGATAAAACCAAAAAAAAATCGTATAGGTGTGTGTAGCTTAGTGATAATTAACTTATTATAAATCTATACCTTAAAGGAGGGATTATGAGGGAATGGATTATGACATTAATAGGAAGAGGCGATTTCCTGACAATAGTATATTTTGTCTTAAGCCTTATAGGGGCAATTGTTTTGTTTAAATTATTAAAATCTACTGCAATAGTAAAAAAAGCTGGCTATCAGGCAGGCGGAGCGCTTGCTGGTTTTCTCATAATATATATAACACTCGTATCTTCATCTGAGCGGTTGTCAAAAAATGAAAAGTCATGC
>CAKKRA010000064.1:0-484 GCA_919902475.1 Nitrospiria bacterium | reverse complement strand
CATGCGAACCAGAGCCATGGACTGTTGAGGGTATAATTGAAAAAGAAGGCAAAGCAACTCATGAGGGCATTATTATTAAATATATGCCTCCGGAACCTTCAACCAAGACAGATGAGAAGGGTTTTTTTAGTCTAAGAGACGTTAAGTTGGGAGAGGGAAAATGGCCGGAGCTTCGATTGGAAAGTAAAGATTATTTTCCAGTTTCTATTGAGCTAAATGAAACTATTGCTGAAAAAGATATAAAGAAAAAGAAAATCAAACTTAGGAATATTGAAAAACTGGGTAAATTGCCTAAATAGGAGGATAATAATGAGATACATTAAAGAACATTATTTTTTGCTGTTATTTGTTCTGAGCTTAATAGTTTCATTAAATGGTGAGGTAAGCGGCAAAACACCTTCATTATATGGAAATGTGCGTCTTTTAACGCCTCCACAAGGATATGTTCCTCTTGGGGATGCGGTAGTAGAATTACTTTCTCCTG
>CAKKRA010000063.1:4684-8988 GCA_919902475.1 Nitrospiria bacterium | reverse complement strand
ATACATTTGTTGATATTGACGAAGAAGATTTGTTAAAAATATATAGTCTTGCAACAAAAAGGCATATAGAAAGAAAAAATTCCGGAGAAGAATAAGAGGGTCAAATAAAATCTTCATTCGTTACAATCTTTTTGGCGCTAATAAGTGGGGGGTGCGGCTACGCCCGTCATGGCTCGAAGGCGCCGATTGCAGGCGGGGATGGACGTGTCTTGCCGGTAAAGTCCAGGGTTGATCCATGCAACGCGTTGCCGGCATTAATGAGTGGCGAGCCGGCTGCTGGAGTGAAGTCCGTGCCGGCCGCGGTGAACATCGGGTTGACTCCAGCGATGGACGCTGAATCGAATCCGTATGCCGTTGCATAGCTCTGCCATGATGCAAGCGAACCTCTGCCATTAACCCACTCATAGGCAGCGGCTGAGTAGCAATGGTTATTATTTATGAAGGCATAATCAGCAAGCGCAAGCGGATAGACGAAACAATTGACACCGTTCGTGCCTCCTGACGATGCGCTGTAATAGACGGTATTGTTGGCTATGATGTGCCCTGTCCCCTCGGTGCCAACAATGATTCCATTGCCGCCATTTACTGCATTGGGGCCGAACCATACCGTGTTGTTTCTGATTCTATTCCGGGTATTCACGTCTGCAACTTCTACCGCACGAGCTGCTTGTGACGGAATCTTTATCCCATTTGTCTCATAAGCATAAGTCCAATTTTGTATGATCAGGTTGTTTTCTATTATGCAATCCGGGCAGGTTGTAATCGTAAGCCCGGCGTTTCCTCCATTGATAACAGTGTTGCCGGAAAAAGTCGCATTGCGGTGATACAATGCGGCTGTCTCGTTTGTCATATTGTTAAACGCTATTCCCCAGCATCCCCCTGTAGAAGCGGCCGCATCAATCTCTACAACATTATTCGAAACCAGCAGGCCGTCGACCGCCAAATGAGCAACAATCGGGGCGCCCAGGCAGGTATGGCCATATTGACCGCGAACATAGTTCCCAACGACCTGCATGTTTGTCACAGGCACAGCCCCTGCCAGGTAGATCGCATGGTCAAATACGGTGGAACTGCCGCTTCCGTCCCAGTAGTTATAGGAGATGTCGGCGTTGACTCCAGCCCCTAAAAAGCCAAACCTCCGGTTGTTGGTAAACATGTTGCCGGTGAGCTTGATGTTGGTTGTCGTCTGGACGCCTGAGTTACCCCCTGCGTTGTAAACTGCCAGATCAAAATTATCCACGTCAAGGTTGCCCATGGTTACATCGTGTGCGCCGTTGTAGAAAAATAAGCCGTTGTTGCGATTTCCCAGCGCGCCGTTATCACCCGTCATTTTTAAGTTAAGAAAACGGACGCCGCCACGGTTGCCGTTGATGGAGAATAGAGTTCTATCTCCTCCTGCCGCATTGTTGATGATTGGTTTTGCAGTTCCCGTGAACGTAGCCGGGGTGTACTCTCGTAAATCTACACAGGTAGTACCGGCAGTACAGTTAGACCTCGTGATAGAGAATCCAGCAGCAGCATTGAATGCACCGCCTTTGCATAGTGCTACCGTGTCATTGCTTGATGCAGCATTCAGCGTTGTAATAGCCGATGCAATTGTTTGTTTCGGAGATGATGCTGCGCCAGCATTGGTATCTGCACCCGCCACACAATCACCCTCTGCGCCGGTTCCGCAATCACAATAGTAAGTAATCGTGCCCGAGCGATATGGGGTGGCTGCCCATGCCGCTGCCACCTCTTCTATGGACGTGGGGATTTGTGGGGCAGTGGGCGTCGTAGGAGTAGTAGTGGTGGAAGTATCAGTAGTATTAGAACCACTGCCTCCACTTCCGCACGCTGCAAGTCCAAAAACCGCTAACAGCGCAGCGAAAATAACTCCTTGAAGAATTCTTGAACCAAATGCATTGTTATTCGTCATATTTGTACTCCTACATAATCAATATCAATAGAGTCTAACTCTGAGGTCATCATCAAGAAAACTCCAGTCTATGGCCCTTCGACAGCGCCCAGATCATACACACCACTCTGCGGACGGCTGGTGCGGAAGAAGTCTGACCACACCGGGACTGAGGTGCCTGTGTTGTTGGCATAACTTCCTGCCGTCAGTCTGAATTCTACCGGAACAGCAGGCGTGGCGCTAACCCATCCCGGAAACGTGTTTTTCATTTGAGCAGGTGTTGAGTTGTTCGACTGAACCAAGCCACCCCCACCAATGCCATTGACCATGTACGCAGTCCATGATGATGTGATTCCAACTCCATACGCCAGGTTATTCTGCACCGTGACATTGGCAGCATTGGTATCCAGTTTCACGACGCTGAACTCGTAACCACTACCATTTCCAATATCACTCTTAAATACAGTATTGTTGTAAATGCGAACTCTGTCAGGCGGCGGCTCGGGGCTGGGGCTGCTGGCGCCCTCCAATGACGCCTGGAAACAAATCCCCCATGCAGTGCCGCCGGTCATATCGCATATATTATTTCGGGCGGTAATTTCACTGCTGTGCATCACCAGCGCGGTTTGCGTGGCGCTGTTGCCAGCCTTGAACCAGTTTCGCTCGACGATAACATCCCGCACCCGTTCATCGTTGTGTGTATTCTGTGGCCCCAGAACCACCAGAGAAGGACCACTGCCACCGATGATCTGATTGTCGGAAACAACGACTTGCTCGGTATAGCCGCTCGTTGCGGCAAACACGCCGATCGGGTGCGTAGTAGTGTGATAACTGTAGGAGGGGAGCGCCGGCGTTGTGTCGAGCGTCAGGCATTCACCGACAGCGCTTGATGCATCACACCAGGATGGGGCGTGCATCTTGATTGCAATTGTTCCATTATTCAGAGCGCCTGGTCTGGCAATGACGTTGTTGGAGATCACTCCTTTGCCTATATAAGGCGTCCGTATCGTATGCGAGCCCATCGCGTCTGTATTGGCCACATTCCCCAGGGTATTCCCAAGGATAGCGAGACGTTGAGCCGCTGCATAAATTCTCCAACTGGTACTGCCAGTGGTTCCATCGCCGGTATTCGGGGTAATGGTTGAGTCAACGATAGCGATCTGGTCGAAAATCGTGTGCCCGGGATGATTGTTGTTATGCGCGTCTAAAATAAAGTAATTAAAACCAAGGCCGTTATATATATCGTGTATGTTCATGTTGAATATGAGGACTTGATTGATTCCACCATCACATCTTATGCCACCACTATTGGAAGTCTTGTGGAGTCCATCAAAATCTAAATCCATGATGCGCCAGTCGCTGATATTTGGAGTGTCTCGGCTGGATAAAGTTAAGATGCCGGTGCTACCTGTCATCTGCACAATGGGAGCCGCTCCTGCTCCATACGCGCCAACTAACCCGGGGCCAGTAACAGTTATTGCAGCAGGCGATGCCGCCGTAAACGTTTCCCCGCGGCGAAAAAGCAATCTCTTCTTTGTAGTTTGATTCGCTATTGCCGTTACGAAGTCTGAAGAGGTTGTCTGCGTAGCGCCCGCAGGGCATCCCGTAAAGTTTCCTGACGTGGAGAAGCAAATCGTATTGCTGCCCGCAAACACCGCATCCGGATCCTGCACCGTGATGGTCGTAGTGGTGGTGACAGAGTTGGCGCCGTCAAAGGCGGTCAGGCTAACGGTGTAGGTGCCGGGGGTTTCAAACACATGGGCCGTAACCGGGCCGGTGGCGGAGTTCTTGCTGCTGACGCCGGGTTGGGCGCCGCTGGCCCAGGTGCCGGAGCTCGGATCGCCGAAGCTCCAGGTATATTCAAGATCATGGAAGGGACGGGTGGTGACTCCTATATCCGTAGTTCCTGAAGCGTCAAAGAAGACCGCCAGCGGGGCAACGCCCGAGGTGCGGGCGGGCACCAGAGATAAAACGATACCGCCAGCAGAAACAGCGCTAAACGTCGCGCTGATCGTATGGTTTGCCTGGACATTGGTGAAGGTGTGGGTGGAAGAAGTTGCGACGGTAGAGCTATCGATCACAAGTGTGGCAATCGCGTACCCACCGTTGGGCGTAATGGTGTAGCTTTGTGAGGCTCCCTGCGTCACAGTGGTTGCGCCTAATGGGGTAACAGTGCCATTGGTACCGGTAGAGGCGGTGATGGTGTAGGTGGGAAGTATGCTAAACGTAGCGCTGATCGTATGGTTTGCCTGGACATTGATGAAGGTATGGGTGGCGGAAGTTGCGACGGTAGAGCCATCGACCACAAGTGTGGCAATCGCATACCCATCGTTGGGCGTGATGGTGTAGCTCTGTGAGGCTCCCTGCGTCACAGTGGTTGCGCCTAATGGGGTAACAGTGCCATTGG
>CAKKRA010000063.1:0-4584 GCA_919902475.1 Nitrospiria bacterium | reverse complement strand
TACCGGTAGAGGCGGTAATAGTGTAGGTAGTGAGAGTAGCAGGAGGGGTAGTAGTGGTAGTGTCGGAAGTCTCAGAACCCCCTCCACTTCCGCACGCTGCGAGGCCAAAAACTGCTAACAGTACCGCTAAAAAAACTCCCTGTAGAACTCTTGAACAAACTGCGTTGCTATTCGTCATATTTATGCTCCTTAAGCGTTAAAAAACACATAAAACAGTTATAAATGTCATGCTGAAACTGTTATATAATCGCTTCTGCAGCCGCCTGCGCTCATGGCTCACTGATGTATAACCCACCCCCATCATACTACTGCATCAAATAATTTAACAACTTTATATTTAGATGGGTTAATTGTCAAGTTTTTTTGTGTTATAATAAGCACATGAAACGGCTCTTTTCAATAATTGCCATCTTCTTATTTTTCTCACCCTCCCCTGCCCTTCTGAATGCAAAGGAAAATGCTGAGCAGGCTGCAATAATTCATCACGACATAAAGGTTGTACTCTACCCAAATGAACATCGGTTCACTGTTGAAGACACAATAACAATACCCAAACACTTCCCTTCTGATTTCCACTTTTTCCTACATGCAGGGCTTAATCCAGTATCAATAACCTCTGATGTAAAGATTATCAGTAAAATTACTAAAAAAGAAGATGCCTCTGTTGATTTTTTTACCATCAAACTTCCTCATGGCACAAAAACATTTGCATTAAAATACAGCGGCGTAATCCATTATCCCCTTGAACAAGATGGTAATGAAGAGGCGCGTGGCATTAAGCAGACGCCCGGCATAATCTCAGATGAAGGTGTATATCTTGAAAAGGAATCATACTGGTATCCTGTATTTAATAAAGGGCTTGTAACCTTTAACCTCCAGATAGAGCTTCCTCCTGAATGGGATGCAGTAAGTCAGGGAGAACGGACACTGCATATAAAAGAGAAAAATCTAACCCGTGCGCAATGGAACTCTCCAGAGCCTCAGGATGAGATATATCTGATTGCCGCACGCTTTACTGAATATACACAGCAAGCAGGCATGGTTGCTATTGAGGCCTTTCTCCGCACGCCTGATAAAGGCCTTGCGGATAAATATCTGAATGCAACGAGTCAATATATTGCAATGTATGAAAAACTCATTGGCCCATATCCTTATAAAAAATTTGCGCTTGTTGAGAACTTCTATGAAACAGGTTTTGGTATGCCTTCTTTTACATTGCTCGGTTCAAAGGTCATCCGTCTGCCATTTATAATAAATTCATCATATCCGCACGAGATACTCCATAACTGGTGGGGAAATAGCGTGTTTGTTGACTACAACTCTGGAAACTGGTCAGAAGGCCTAACAGCATATCTCTCTGATTACCTTATTATGGAGCAGCAGGGAAAAGCATTGGAATACAGGCAGACAACTCTACAGAAGTATGCAGACTATGTATCAACAGCTAAGGATTTTCCTTTATCAGAATTCCGTATGCGCTACAGCGCGCCTACTGAGTCAATCGGCTATGGCAAATCACTTCTCTTCTTTCACATGCTCCGCCAGAAACTTGGTGATAAAGACTTTACTGCAGGACTTCAGGATTTTTATTTAAAAAATAAATTTGAGTTTACCTCTTTCACAGATATTAAAAAGAGTTTTGAAGATACCTCTAAAAGAGATTTAAGCATAGACTTTAAACAATGGGTAGCACAGGCAGGCGCGCCAGAGATAAGATTAAAGGATGTTAAGGTATTGCCTGATAAAGACGGCTATCTCATTACAGGGTACATTGAGCAGGTTCAGAAAGGAGAGGTATATCATCTTCAGATACCTGTTGCAGTAACTATGGAGAATACAGAGCGCTCCTTTCAGACAGTTTTAAATATGGACAAAAAGAAGATAAAATTTTCTATTTCAGCTTCTTCAAGGCCATTGAGGATTGATATTGACCCTGAGTTTGACATCTTCCGCAGGCTTGACAAGGCAGAGACCCCTCCTGCAATATCTCAGGTTTTGGGCGCAAAGGAGATGCTTATAATACTCCCATCTTCAGCTTCTCATTCGCTCCTTCAGGCATATCAAGAATTTGCAAAGACATTGAGCAATTCAAATGATAATAAAACAAAGGTTGCGCTGGATAAGGAAATAAAAAAGCTCCCTTCAGACCAAGCAGTTGTAATCCTCGGATGGGAAAATATCTTTTTAAATGTGATGACATCATTACTTTCTAAATATGATGTATCAATAAACCAGACTAAAGACCATTCAGTAGTATTCTCTGCAAGGGATCCAAAAAATATTGAGATGGCTCTGTTATTTATTGCATCAGATACTGTAGAGGCGCTGCCAGGTCTGAGCAGAAAACTGCCTCATTACCATAAATATAGTTATCTTACCTTTAAAGGAAAGGAGACTGAGAATATTGTAAAGGGAAGATGGCCTGTATATGATTCGCCAATGACAGCATATCTGCCTGATAAAAATGGGGCAATCACAAAAATAGAAATGGGAAAACTTGCCGCACGAACTCCTTTGATTGCGCTCCCCTCCCCTTTTTCAAAGGAAAGATAAGTTTAAAAAGCCTATTTAGAATTATAGAACCTCTTCAAATACCTGCTATCCAAGTATATAACCCCGATTGAGATGAGAGCGCCAACCACTGCACCGCCTAAGACATCAAAGGGATAGTGGACGCCGACATATATCCTTGAGAGACAAACAAGCAAAGCAATAATAATTGACGGGATTATCAAAAAACGATATTTATATGATGTTAATACTGCAAAGACAGTAATATTTACAGCATGGGAAGAAGGAAAGGAATAGGAGCCTGTACAGCCGACAAGAAGGTGGACATTGGGCAAGGCATTGCATGGACGTATACGAATAAAGATATATTTTATAAATTGTGTTGCAATATAATCTGCAAAAAGTATTGTTGCAATTAATAATATTAGAAAGAGCCTTTCTTTCTTCTTGCCGAGTATGAAAAACAGAAAAGATCCTGTAATAATAGGTATCTTAAAATTTCCCAACTTGGTGACGAATGGCATCAGCCAGTCAAAAAAGGGATTTTGAATCGTTATATTTATAAAATAAAATATTGCCTTATCTATCTCAATCAAATATTTCAATAATCTATCCTTTAATCCCTTTCCAATATTCGTTCACTGTCTCCTGTATCTTATTTATTATATCTTCCTGCCTCACAGGCTTAAATAAATGGCTGAACCTTCCCTGCTCTTTCAGATATTCCTCAACAGGCTTAAATTTCTTTGGCACAAAGGTATGGCTTATTTCTCCATAAACCGCCTCTTTCAATGCCCAGATGCCTGTGTCAACAGATAGTTTTGCAAGTTTAACAGAATGTGATGGATCTGTTGCCCAGCCCGGAGGACATGGCGAATGTGCAATAAAGAGCTTTGGGCCTTTGTATTCCTCTGCCTTTTTGAATTTGTTGAACAGGTCAACCTGATGCGCTGGAGATATGGTAGCAAGATATGGCGGCTTGTGGCTCCTCCATATTTCAAAAAGGTTTTTCTTTGAAACCTCTGCGCCTGTTGGGCTTATCTTTCCTACTGGTGTTGTTGCAGTTTTAGATGCATAAGGCGTTGCGCCTGACCTTTGAAAACCTGTATTGCCATAAGCCTCATTATCATAGCAGATATAATAAAAATCAAGGTTGCGGTATATAGCGCCTGATGTAGAGGATAGCCCCATGTCGTATGCAGCGCCGTCTCCTGTTAATACAACTACCTTTAAATCCTCATCAGGTTTTATTCTTCCCTTTTTAATCAGGATATCCAAAGCATCCCTCACACCTTGTGCGCCTGCAGGCGCAGATGCCATTGCAGTGTATAACCATGAGCCTTTAAAAGGCGTGAAGGGATATATTGAAAGCAGTGAGAAGCATCCAGCTGCGTTTACAATAACAGTCTTTTCTCCGAGCGCCTTAAGGCAGTGCCTTAGGGCAAGAAGTCCGCCGCATCCTGCGCACATTGCAGTGCCGGAGAGGATGTTTTCTTCTAAAGGCAAATCTTTAATGGACTTTATCTCTGTCATATCTTTTTTCCTGCTATCTTCTTTACCCTTTCCATCTCCTTCCACTCTGTCTCTGTGTATAGGAGATGCGGCTCAGGTACTATGCCTGTTTTTTCGGTATTAATCATTGCATCAAAGATAAACTCAAATTCAGATGGGCTCATGTTCTTGCCGCCGAGTCCGCTAATAAAAGAAAGCAGTAAGGGCTTCTCTTTTTCATTACAGATAACGCTGGCAATCTCTGAATAGAGAATACCGCCTTTGCCAATACTGATATTCTGGTCTAATACAGTTACAGCCTTTTTTCCTTTAATTGCAGCCATTATATCCTTTGCAGGAAATGGCCTCAAGAGCCTTAATCTTAAAAGCCCTGCCTTTATACCTTTTTCCCTTGCCTTTTTTACAGCAGCCTTGCCGAGTGTTGAAAAGGAATCCATCATAATCAAAACATATTCTGCATCATCCATCATATAATCATCTGTGGTATCATATTCGCGGCCAAATATATCTTTAAATTCTGCGCAGACCTCTTTGAAGACCTCAAGACCATTCATACTGGCC
>CAKKRA010000062.1 GCA_919902475.1 Nitrospiria bacterium | reverse complement strand
GCCCCTTCTTTTCATTTATCTTCGGGTAAAAGACATCAACCCCTATCTGGGTTATCATCCTTTCTGCAAGGTCTTCCTGCCTCGGCTTTGTATTAACAACATACCAGTTAAAACTATTCATTTTATATGTCTCCTTGAAAGAAAATAATGTCCAAGTAAGTCTCTCCAGATAATTTGTTTACCCAACAAACTGTATATTGAAGCAAACTATGTGCCAGTTACGGGATAATAAGGCAAATAACCTATTGAAGAGGATATCAAATTAACAATTGCTGTATGAAAACTTTTATAATGGCTTGAAAAGATTGATTAAATTTAAGCCTCTTACAGCAGAAATAAATCTTCTAAAGATATATAATTTAAAGATTTAATGTATTAATAAAATATAAAAAAGAGAAGATTTTCTATTTTTTTACCAAAAATAGGAATATAATTTCCTATTTTATGCTTTTTATTGCTTTTTCTCTTAGTATTTCAATGACCGCTTTCGCCTGTTTTTTGACCATATTAAGCACTTTATTTCCGTCTATTATATAATCAGCGAATCTAACCTTTTCCCTTAATGGCATCTGAGACTTTATCCTTTTTTCTGCCTCATCCTTTGTCAACCCATCCCTTTTTATAAGCCTTTTAACCTGAACATCCTCGTCTGCATAAACAACAATATTTTTATCCATCTTCTTATAATAGCCTGATTCAATCAATAGCGCTGCATCAAAGATAATAACAGCTTTAGGGTCTTTTTTTGCTATCTCTTTTTCCATCTCTCTTGCCCTTTTAAAGACCCTCGGATGGACTATTGAATTTAATAACTCTCTTTTATTTTTATTATTAAAAACTATTTCTGCAAGTTTTCTGCGGTTTATTGAATTATCATTGTTAAGGATCTCTTTGCCAAAGTTTTTTACAATATCCCTCCATGCAGGCTTTAAAGGCTCAACTACCTCCCTTGCCAGGATATCAGCATCTATTATATAAGCGCCGAGCTTCTTGAATATCCCGGATGCTGTGCTTTTGCCGCTTGCAATGCCGCCTGTAAGACCAACCAATATCATACAACCTTTAGAATTATGACTGTAATATTATCAATGCCGCCGTTTTTATTGGCAGCAGATATCAATTCTTTGCAGGAATTCTATATATTATTGCTTTCATACTATACTATATTATGCATCTCCTCATCAGTAAGCAT
>CAKKRA010000061.1:1185-2327 GCA_919902475.1 Nitrospiria bacterium | reverse complement strand
AGCAGGGCTTTTGCTGGCAGGATTTGGCATACCTGCCATGCTCGGGGTGAGGGCAGCCCTTTCGGTTATCGTAGAACTACAGGCAATCTATGTTACGAAGAGATGAACTTAAACTGATTTGCGGAAAAAAATCAATTCATGGGAGACAAAGATTAACTATGTTTCGTGAGCTTGAAGTAGCCAAGAAGCTGGCTCTGGAGGCCGGCGCTCTTATCCTTCGGCATTTTGCTGATTCGGTTGAAGTCAGTCATAAAGACAGCGGCGAGGTCGTTACCCCTGCTGACAGGGAGGCAGATGATTTCATTCGGAAGGGGCTTGCAGACGCATTCCCAGCAGACGCAATTTACTCTGAAGAAACAGCCGACTCCTCTGAGAGGCTTTCACGAACCCGTGTCTGGATTGTTGATCCACTGGACGGCACCAGCAATTTCATTGAGCGCGGGGACAACTTCTCTGTTTCTATTGGACTGTCGGTTGGAGGAAGGGCTATGTTGGGCGTAGTCTACAATCCGCGTCGCTATGAGTTGTTTGCCGGCGGATACGGGATAGGTGTCACTCTGAACGATGCCCCTGTGCATGTGAGTGACGCAAAAGACCTATCTAAGGCGAGGCTCCTCGTTTCAAAAAAAGAGATGAAGAAGGGTCTTGAAGGGCTCTTTCCATCGCTTTCGCTTATCCCTATGGCAAGTATGGCATATAAGCTGGCTATGGTGGCAACAGGCCTTGCGGATGGGGTGTTCACGCTGAAACCGCGCAAGGAATGGGGCACCTGCGCCGGCATTGCACTGGTAAATGCGAGCGGCGGCAAGGCCGTGCTCCTGAATGGAAAGGATATCTGTTTTAACAGGGCTGATTTAAAGCAGCAGGCAGGTTTTGTGGCAGCAGGTCATGCGCTTTTACCGCTGCTCTTTGACGAAGTTCAGAAAATCATCAGCAAGAGCTGAGGTTGTATTCAAAATTTACACCACTACGAAAGGGGATGCGTTAGGATGAAAACGATCTTTACAAAAGCAAGGATTCAGTGTTTGATTTTAATTATTTATGCCCTAATTTTTTTAGAAGCGCCGTATCTATTTGCTCAAGACTTATTGTTTTGGGAGAGCGCTGATAAAAACTCAAATATTAAATTAGGCGGCGAGCTC
>CAKKRA010000061.1:0-1175 GCA_919902475.1 Nitrospiria bacterium | reverse complement strand
CAAGGCCAAACTCAGGGTAAAAGGCACCCTTTACAAGTATTTTGGTTTTAAGCTAAGCGGGGACTTTGCTGAAACGTATGCAGAACTATTGGATGCCTATGTTAAATATAACTATTCCCCTGACCTTGAGATTAGGATCGGCCAGATTTATTATCCTTATGGCCTTGAACGTTTACTAATGCCCTCTGAATTTTACCCCTTTTTAGAACGCACCACAATAACCAAGGGCATTACATTTAAAAGGGATAGGGGCATAGGCATAGAGAGCGATCTGTTTAATGATCGCCTGCATCTTGAGACAGGCATCTTCAATGGCACAGGGGCTAATAAACCCAATGACGATGACAATTTTGACATTGCTGCAAGGATAACCGTTACCCCTATCAGATTTGATAAGGTTCATGTGTTATTAGGGGCATCTTATGCTACAGGGCAGGTTGTAGGAACTAATGACAGCGATATCAAGCTAAAGACAGAGACAAATAGTGATAATAAATACTTTGATGTAGATATTCCCACTAATAGAAAATACGATAGGGAAAGGTTTAGCTCTGGCGCTACTTTTATAGTCGGACCTGTTGCGATAAATGGCGAGGTAATGATGGCCAATTATAAGTTTGACAACACAGTTGATGTAACAGGCGGTTATGCTACTGCAAGCTATATGCTGACCAAGGAGAGGATAAGCACAAAAAAAGGTTCAATATTATATCAGGATGTAATAAATCCTTTTAGTATAGAAAAGAGGCAGTGGGGTTCATGGGAGCTTGCGCTTCGTTATTCATGGTTCAAGATTGATGAAAGATTCTTTGAAGATAATGGTCTTTATTCAGGATGGGCAGCGGCAAGCAGGAGCAAATATGCAGATGGCGGAAGCGCCCTCTCCGCAGGCGTTAATTGGCGTTTGAACAGCCTGTTGCGCATCATGTTCAACTGGACATATTCAAAGGCAAGCAATAGCCTTACTGGTGGGAATTCTGATATATTTAAAAAAGATAACGGCAACGGCACTGAGATAGAGAATGCATTTTTAACAAGATTTGAACTCAATTTTTAATACAAACGAAATAATTAATGTTATATACCCCTCACCCTAACCCTCTCCCGCAAGGGGAGAGGGGATCTTATTATTTCCCCTCCCTTGACGGGAGGGGATTAAGGGGAGGGTGGTTGAG
>CAKKRA010000060.1 GCA_919902475.1 Nitrospiria bacterium | reverse complement strand
ATGACAGGCGTAACCAATCTGGCTATTGAGCTTACTGAGAAAAGGCTTGAGATGTTTAAAAGGATTGTTCCTAATCTTAAAAAGGTGATGTGGATTTACGACCCAAATGCTGATGTTTCTGTAAAGGCAGCAGAGCATGCAAGAAATGTCTGCAAGAAAATGGGAATAAGCTATGTTGAAATAAAGGCAAGCAATCAGGATGAGTTATTAAAGGTTATCTCCTCTATAAAGAATTCAGATGCCGACGGTATCCTCCATGTTACAAATGCCCTCCTTGTTGCAAATAATAAACTCCTTATTGACAGGACAAAGAAGGAAAAGGTTCCCTATTTTACAACAGATGCAGAGATTGTAGAAGAAGGCGCCCTTGCAAACTACGGCCCAAATTTTTATGACATAGGCAGGCAGTCCGCAAGGCTTGTAGATAAGGTCTTGACAGGTATAAAGCCAGGCACCATCCCTGTAGAGGCGCCTGATAAATATGACTTCATTATAAATCTAAAAACAGCAAATGCTATAGACATTAAGATTTCTGAAAATGTCCTTTCAATGGCAACAAGGGTAATAAAATGAAGCCCTTTCAACTTAAAAGCATAACCAACAGGATTATTGCCTTTGGTCTTTCCATTACACTTATTACATTTATATTTGCCCTTTTGATTTTTTCCTCTTCCATAGAACATATCAAATCAGAGATACATGATCATAATCAATTTGTTGCTGAGAACGCAGCCAAGTCAGCGGATATCTTTTTTAAGACAGTAGAGGACAACCTTTATACAGCAGCAGCAAGTTATGAGGTTGGGGCTGTATTAGAGAAAAAAGGCGGAGACCTTTTGCCGTATCTGATAAAACTTCCGTCTTATGTAAGAGAAATAACAGCGCTTAACAGGAGCGGGGTTGGGATTGCAAAGGCGTCGCGGGAGAGATTTATCAGCAGGACTGGCGTAAATAAAAAAGAAGCTTCACTTCCATTAAAAGTATTAGTAAAAGAGAACATCTATTTTGGGAAGATACACAACACAGATTTTGGTGAGCCGTTGATAACAGTTACAGTGCCTGTTAAAATCGGGACAAGGGTTAAAGGATGGTTATCTGAGGATATAAGTCTTAAGGGATTCTGGCATTCCATTACGGGTATTCAGCTTGGTGAAAAGGGTTATATATTTGCTGTTGATGAAAACGGAAGGGTTATTGCACATCCTGACTGGAGTGTTGTTATAAAAGCCGTTAATTTTAGGACGAATCCGCAGGTTGTCCGCTTTATCAATAAATGGGAGGGGAATAATATTTCATCATATAAAAATGAGAGCGGCATTGAAGTAATAGGGACATATGCAGTGAGCAAAAGTACAGGCTGGGGGATAATAGTAGAGCAGCCAGCAAAAGAGGCATATGCCCAGTTTTATAATTTGAAAAACAGGCTTTTAGCCTTAATTGCTATTTCTCTATCCTCTGCTATTTTCCTTAGTATATATTTTGGTTGGAGGCTTACCTCTCCTTTGAAGGATCTAAAAAAGAAGGCAGAGGAGTTTGGCAAGGGTTATTTAAACAGCAAGATATCTATAAACAGGGATGATGAGATCGGAGATCTTGCGATTACATTCAATAACATGGCTGACTCCATCCTTGATAAGACAAATCAGCTTAAACTGGCAAATAAGAATCTTCAGGAGATGCTCGGCTGCACCATAAAATCCCTTGCCACTGTTCTTGATGGGAAATCTTCGTGGACAGCAGGACACTCTGAGCGGGTTCTGGGTTATGCCCTTTCAATAGCGAGCCGCTTTGATAATTCCACCGATTTTCTGGAGAATGTAAAAATCTGTTCCCTTCTGCATGATATTGGAAAAATATGTATACCCGAAACTGTCTTAGAGAAGTCTGATATCTTTACGGATGATGACATGAGAATAATGAAAGAGCATCCTTTGCACGGGGCAAGGATATTGAGTTCAATCAGACAATTTGAAAATATTATTCCTGTCATCCGCCATCATCATGAATACTATAATGGATGCGGTTATCCTGACGGACTTTCAGGCGAGTCCATACCATTTATTGCAAGAATCCTGTCTGTAGCGGACGCCTATGATGCCATGACAACTGACAGGCATTATAGAAAGGCAAGGGATTTGTCTGATGCCATTGAAGAGTTAAAAAGAAATGCAGGCATACAGTTTGACCCCCAGATAGTAGAGATATTTTTACAGATTATATCAAAAGAAAGAGACTTTATATCTGCAATGAGAAATATGCCTTTAACAATTTGCAAATAAAAGTTGCAAATAAATGGGTCTTGATATTTAACTATGCCGGATAAAATTGGAAGATACGAGATTATTAAAACCATAGGACAGGGCGCAATGGGCCTTGTATATATGGCAAAGGACCCTGCCATTGACCGAACTGTAGCTATTAAGACCATAAGGGAGGACAGCAATCTTTTTGCAAAGGATGCAGAAGAAGTAAAGAAGCGGTTCAGGCGCGAGGCGCAGGTTGCAGGAAGGCTTTCTCATCCCGGAATTGTTACAATCTATGATGTCGGCGGCGAAGGCGGCCTTTTCTATATTGTAATGGAGTATGTAGAAGGCGACACGTTGGACAAAATAGTGGACTCAAAACACCTTCCTGATGTGGACAAAACAATAGACTTAATGCTTCAGGTGTGCGATGCAATCGGATATGCGCATAAAAGCGGGATAATACACAGGGATATAAAGCCTGCGAATATCATGATTGTTGATAAGAGATATGTAAAGGTGATGGACTTTGGCATTGCAAGGATTGCATCATCTGACATGACACAGGTTGGAAAAATAATGGGTACGCCGAATTATATGTCTCCTGAGCAGGTGATGGGCGCTAAAGTTGACAACAGGACAGATATATTTTCTATGGGTGTAATCTTATATGAGCTTCTTACAGGCGAAAAGGCGTTTCCAGGCGAGAGCATTACAACAGTTATCTACAGGATACTCCATGAAAACCCGACACCTCCAAAAAAACTGAGGCTGCAGCTTCCTTCGTCTTTAGATTACATAGTAAATAAGGCCATGTCTAAAGAGATTGAAAAGAGATACCAGAGCATGGAGGAGTTTGCAAAGGACCTGCGAAATTATAAGACCCTTGAGCAGTCCAAGGAATTGAAAGCAGCTAAGCCTGAGGCAGAGGCTGAGGATACATTAAGCATGAGCACAATGGGTAATGCGCCTGCTGCAGAAAAGAGGGCAGAACTAAAAAAGCCTGAATCAGCAAAACATGCCAAACAAAAAGAAATCAGCAAGCAGCCAAACACAGGTTATATGATAATTGGGGCGCTTCTTTTGGCTATTCTTGTTGGATCAGGATTATTTTATCTTAAATCAAGGCCAGGACCAGTTATAAAAGAAGAGAAGAAAGACATCCAGCCTGCTGCAATGCCTCCAGCAAATATTCCGGAGAAGGTTGAACCTCCAAAGCCTGTAGAACCAGTTGCTGCAAAATACGGCTCAATCAGCGTAAGGTCAAGGCCTAAGGCAAGGATATTCATCAATGGAAAGCCTGCAGGCACAACGCCGAATGAAATAACAAATCTGCCTATCGGCGAATATAATGTTGCGCTTAAACACGATGATTTTCCTGAATGGTCGACTCAGGTTAGTGTACAAGAAAATAAAACTACAGAGGTAGGCCACAGCTTTATCAAAAAAGAGGTCAAGAAAGAAGGGTTTGGCGCTTTGATGATAAATGCCCAGCCCTGGGGAGTTGTGTATCTTGATGATAAAGAAATAGGCTCTACGCCAATCACTGTCCCAAAAGTTCCGGAAGGACCGCACAGGGTCAGGATTGTGAGGGATGGTTATAAAGAGCTGAAGGTTGAGGTTAAGGTGGCGCCTAATAAAAAGAATAATCTTAGCTTAAAGTTAGAAAAGAAATAGGAGGATTTTGATGAAGAGGATTTTTTGTTTGATAATTATTGGCCTGTTTATATTTATGGCCAATAGCGCATTTTCTGCTGAAAAGGCAAAAGAACCTCTTGAAAAGGGGAAAAAATATTATGAAGACAGCGAATTCATAAAGGCAATAGATGAACTGAAAAGAGCAGTTGACCTTCTTGAGAGGGCAAGCAGGGAACGTTCAAGAAATAATGATTTAATTGACGCGCATATTCATCTTGGCCTTGCATATATTGGTGTTAATGAGGCAGAGAAGGCAAAGCTGCAATTCAAGGAGGCATTAAAGTTTGACCCTGAAAGAAAGCTCAATGAAGACTTTTATGCTCCAAAGGTAATCAAGCTTTTTAATAAGGCAAAGGATGAGGTAAAACAGGAAATAAAAGAAGGTAAGATAAAGGTGGCAGCAAAGGAGCCAGAACCTGAAAAACCAGCGCCATCTCAGCCTGCTATACAAACGACGTCAACTTCACAGCCTGCATTTATCAAATCATGGGGCAAAAAAGGAGACAAACCAGGCGAGTTAAAATCACCTCAGAGGATAGCAATTGGTTTTGATAATCTGATATATGTTGCTGATACAAGCAATCACAGGATACAGGTCTTTGA
>CAKKRA010000059.1 GCA_919902475.1 Nitrospiria bacterium | reverse complement strand
TATGCAGCGCAGCCGGCGCTAAGAAAAAGGATGAAAAAAATTATCAGCACTTGCTTCATGATAATATTTGCCTCCTCTGGTCAACAACATATATGCTCTTTGGTATGGATTTGGCATAGTGTTTAAGCTCTGCTGCGAGCTCTGCAACCTGCATAGTGCCTGATATATTTCTCTTTTCATTTGTAACTACAGCAATAGAGACGGTCATAATTGGAAAATTCTGTTTTACATTATCCCGGTTCAAGGCAACAATATATCCCTTCTCAACATCCTCCTTATCATAAAAACCCGGCATAGTCTTGTCAAATCTTGCGATGATCTCATTGCATATAGGACCGACCTTTTGGGGCACGGTTATTAATACATAGTCGTCTCCTCCAATATGTCCTACAAAATCTTCTTTGCTTCCGAGCTTCTTTACAACCGCCTTTATTATATCTCCTACCTCTTTTAGCACGATACTCCCTTTTGCATAGCCATATTTGTCGTTATATGCCTTAAAATTATCAATGTCAATATAGCAAAAGGCAAATTTTTCACCGCTCACAATCCGTGAGAGAAGCTCCTTTTCTATGGCAAGGTTTCCCGGCAGCCGCGTCAGCGGGCTTGCATCAAGGCTCGTTTGTTCTAATATCTTAAGCCGCTGGGACATCTTTTTAAAGGACTCTGCTAAATCGCCTACCTCATCATTTGCTTTAATCCTCAATTCATGGTCAAACTTTCCAGAGCCTATAAACTCTGTTGCCTCTTTTAACTCGTTAATAGAAGCGGAAATATTCAGGGTCAGAAAGGTGGCAAACATAATTCCTACAATAAGGCTTAAGAGGCTCAGGAACAGGGTAATTGAAAATGCCTTTTCACCTAAGCTGTTTGCGAGCTGCAGCTTTGTCTCTTGCGCTACCCTTGCCTCATCGCCACGATATTGAAGCAGCCTGAAGAGCTCATCAACCCTCGGCTTGAGCTTTTGCTCTGAAATCTTGGATGCGCTCCACTCCCTTTTGTTTTCAATAAACTGAACCTCCTCTTTGAACAGGGCTTCATATTCACTGTGCAGCCGTATTATCTCAAGCAATGGGGCGCTTTCTTTTCCATATAATGACTGAAGCCTTATAACGCCTCTTTTAAACTCCTCACCCCTTTCAGTAAATATCTTTTGAATGCCAGGGTCTTTGATGATTAAATACCTCTTTTCATATAAGTCCTGTGCAAGAAGGGAGTCCTCCATCCTTTTTACTGTTTCAATGGTTGGGAAGTCCTTGGTTACAATACTGTTGTTCAGCTTGCTCAGTCCCCCGAGGCTTGTAATCGCATAAACCCCGACGATAATAGTAACTAAGCCGCTTGCAACATAGCCGAGGACTATCTTTTTTCCTATTGTTAATCTTGTAAAAGCAAAGGACATTTTAACCCCTCTAACCTAATTGTAGATGAAAAATTATATTTGTCAAACAGGGCTCGTTAAAAATTGAGGAAATACAAGGGGTTATGAAACACTTTCTTAATATTAAAAGCGATTGTTAGCACATTTTTTGATATGAAAAAAAAGAATAGGGCGGGGTTAAAACCCCCCCGCCTATTTTAAAAGATATTTTTATTTCTTCATGAATTTTGCGGGGTCAATAACGAACCATACATCCTTTACGCCCTGGCCATTTGTGTCGTCGGCCTTTGCATCCCCCGAAAAATAATAGAGGGGGTAGCCCTTGTATGTGGTCTGTTTTTTACCGTCTTCTCTTGTAATTGTCCCAAAATCCTTTGCATTAACATCTTTTGGTGCAGCAATCTTTTCGCTGTAGAATACAGGCCATTTTCCAGAACATTCGCCAGCACAGGCGCTCTTTCCGGGTGAATCGTTTTTGAAGTAGTAGAGTGTCATGCCTTTTGAGTCTGTTAAATGCTTTCCGAGTCCTTCTTTAGACTTAACCAATACAGTTTCACCAAAGGCTGTAGCACCAATAAAAACCAATGAAACAAAAAGCACAAAAACTGTAGCCAATAACGCCCTGATTTTCATATGTTTTCCTCCTTGTTTTTGGTTAAACTTCTATTACACACTGTTGTTAAAAATTGTTGTTTCCGCAACTCCTTTCCACTTCTCTTACGAATTAGCCAAACACAATTTTAAAACTGACTTAAACATGCGGAAGTTTACCACGATTAAGCGTAGAAAGCACGCAAAAAATAAGTATAATAGTAATTTATTTTTGACTTATAATGTAAACCATATATAATACATAATGATAGCATGCAATAACAGAGAAAACACTTAAATGTTCCACGTGGAACATTTAAGTGTTTTTTGAAATTTGGAATTTGAAGATTGGATTTTAAATAATGTATACCTTTGACAAAGAATACGATGTAATTGTTGTTGGCGCTGGACATGCGGGGTGCGAGGCGGCATTGGCTGCTGCCCGACTCGGCTGCAAGACCCTGATGTTTACCATTAATCTTGATAATATTGCCCAGATGTCCTGCAATCCTGCTGTCGGAGGTATTGCAAAGGGGCATCTTGTTAGAGAGATAGATGCGCTCGGCGGCGAAATGGGGAAAAATACGGATAAAGCCGGTATCCAGTTCAAGATGCTGAACACAAGAAAGGGGCCTGCTGTGCGCGCCCTCCGTGCACAAGCAGACAGAGTATTATATAGGCTTGAGATGCGAAAGACCATTGAGGCGCAGGAGAATATTGATATACTGCAGGGCATGGTAAATGGGGTATTAGAAAGGAACAACAAGGCAATCGGTGTTGAGACAGCTCTTGGCATAAGATATTTGGCAAAGACCGTGATATTAACAACAGGCACATTTTTAAAAGGCCTGATTCATATTGGCTTAAAAAATTTTCCTGCTGGCAGGGCAGGAGAGTTTCCATCAATGGAGCTGTCTGACTCTCTAAGGGATCTCGGCTTCCAAATCGGAAGGCTAAAGACAGGCACACCTCCGCGCATAGATGGCAGGAGCATTGATTTTTCAAAGACGATAATACAGCATGGCGATGAACCTCCAATACCATTTTCTTATTCAACAGAGAAGATTATCAATCCTCAACTGCCTTGCTATCTCACATACACAAATGCAGAGACTCATAAAATAATAAAAGACAACCTTGACCGCTCTCCATTGTATTGCGGTGTGATTGAAGGTGTTGGTCCAAGGTATTGCCCGTCTATTGAGGATAAGGTTGTCCGTTTTGCAGAAAAGGAGAGGCATCAGATATTCTTAGAGCCAGAGGGCCTGAATACAACAGAATATTATGCAAACGGTATATCCACGAGTCTTCCTGCTGATGTCCAGCTTAAATTTATCCAGACCATATCAAGCTTAGAAAAGGCAAAGATGATAAGGCCGGGATATGCCATTGAGTATGACTTTGTACCTCCAACCCAGTTAAAGCCGACACTTGAGACTAAATTAATAGAGAATCTCTTTAATGCAGGACAGATAAACGGCACATCCGGCTATGAAGAGGCAGCAGCCCAGGGATTAATCGCAGGCATAAATGCTGCTGCCAAGATAAAAGGCATAGAGCCATTAATCCTAAACAGATCAGAGGCATATATAGGCGTATTGATTGATGACCTTATTACAAAAGGCACAAAAGAGCCATACAGGATGTTCACATCAAGGGCTGAATACAGGCTTTTATTGCGGCACGACAATGCAGATTTAAGGTTAAGAGAAAAGGGATATAAAATAGGGCTTGTATCTTCTGTAAAATATGGTATATTTATGAAAAAAAGTGAGGCAATAAAAAGAGAGACAGAGCGGCTTAAGACAATTAGGATAAAGCCGACAAAAGAGACAAAGACAAGATTAGAAGATGCAGGCATAACAGATATTAATACAGAGGCAACCTTAAGCCAGTTGCTTAAAAGACCTGATGTTGAATATAAAAAGTTGATAGAGGCATATCCTCCTGAAGAACCATTAACAAATGATGTGATGGAGCAGGTGGAGATAGAGGTAAAATATGAGGGTTATATACAGCGCCAGCTAATAGAGGTGGAGAGATTTAAGGGCTTAGAAGAAAAAAGGATTCCATTAAATTTTGATTATGATAAGATAAAGGGGTTTTCAAGAGAGGTAAAAGAAAAACTAAAAGATATAAGGCCGGTTTCAATTGGTCAGGCAACAAGGATTTCAGGCGTAACACCAGCAGCAGTATCTATTCTACTTGTAGCACTGGAAAGAGAGTATGGCCGTAAAAAATAGAGCAAAGAGAAGACCCAAAAAAGAGAAGGCAAAAAAGATAGTTAAAAAAAAGGCATTCCCTAAAAAGGCTGCTCAGAAAAAGCCGAGGGCAGATTTAAGAAAACTGCTCTTAAATGGCGCTGAAGAGCTGAACCTTTCCCTTTTCCCAAATCAGATAGACCAATTCCTGCTATATTTTGAAGAGCTGAAAAAATGGAACGAAAAGGTCAATCTGACAGGCATTATAGATGACAAAGAGATTATAATAAAACACTTCCTTGATTCCCTTTCCTTTTTAAAAGGCTTTTCACCGATTGAAGGGATAAGGATTATTGATGTTGGCACAGGCGCAGGCTTTCCAGGCATCCCGCTAAAGATATATTCACCGCGGATTAACCTTACCTTAATGGAGGCATCGCAGAAAAAATGTGTCTTTCTCCACCATATTTGCAGACTTATGGAGTTGCAGGATGTGAATATAGTAGATGAAAGGCTGGAGAATGTAAAAAACAATCTTGACTTTGTCAGGCAGTTTAATGTGTTTCTATCAAGGGCTGTTGCAGATATTGACGAGATGATAAAGTATGGCGCCCCATTATTGGCAGACAGGGGCATAATGATATTCAGCAAAGGAAAGTCGCCAGAGGCTATGAGCGTGGGAAAGATTATAAAAGGTATGGTATTGCTGCAGATAATACCCTTCACCCTTCCAATGTCAGACTACAGCAGAAAGCTGCTGGTGTTTCAGAAGATATAATGTTCCACGTGGAACATTATACGGCTACCTTGTCCAAGTCCTTCAAAATCTCTTCTGCCTTTTTATATCTCTTTGCCTTGTCCTTTTCAAGACATTTTATAATAATTCCGTTTAGCGCATCTGGTATTGACGGGTCTATCTCCTTTGGCGAGGGCGGTTTTGTGTGAAGATGATGATAGCCGAGGTCGCCTTCAACAAAAGGCGTCCTTCCGGTTATAAGCTCAAAGAGCGTTATACCAAAGGAGTATAAATCAGACTGAAAATCAACATCCTTGCCAATAATCTGTTCAGGAGACATATATAGCGGCGTGCCGCTGATGGAAGTAGATTCCCTTGTAACATCTTCTATTATCTTTGCAACGCCAAAGTCCATTACCTTTACCATTTTTTCTCTGCTTATCATTATATTGGCAGGTTTTATATCCCTGTGCACAACCTTGTTATTATGTGCATAAGCCAGCGCCCTGCACATCTGTTTTGCAATCTTCACAGCATCAGATACCTTAAATTTATTGATCTGCTTTAAATACTCCCTTAAGGTTTTTCCTTCAATATATTCCATTATAATATAGTAATTATTCTCATCCTGTCCTGTATCAAATATAGTAACAATATTTGTGTGATTAAGATTTGCAGAGAGCCTTGCCTCTTTAATAAATCTTTCAAGATATAATGGGTTTGATATTAGGACAGCAGGCAGGAGCTTATAGGCTACAATTCGGTTTAAAAGGGCGTCCTTTGCCTTATAAACGATACCCATACCGCCGCGTCCAACCTCTTCAAGCAACTGATATCTCTTGCCCTGTGAATCTGGAGAGCCTGCCGGCCTTATATCAGTATGCGTCCTGTCAATCTCCTGCCTGGGCGGTATGGCTGTTGGCCTTGGCGAGATTGTAAGCTCCTTTGACCTTCTAACAACATCCTTAAAATGATAATCCTCTGATAATATTTTGTCATATATCTCTTTTGCCTTTTCCGCGTCTCCTGTTTTTTCACAGCTTACTGCAAGGAAATAGTATGGCTCAAGATTAGATTTATTTACAGGCTCGTTTCCAATCAGCTTCTGAAATCTCTCTAAGGCAAGTTTAGTCATGCCCTTGTCTAAAAATATCTCGCCAATCATGATTGATGCGTCCCTGTAGTTGTCAGATACAGCATCTATCTTTTGCAATGTATTTACAGCCCTGTCTAAAAGGCCGAGTTTTTTATAGCCCTTTCCTGCCTCAAGATATTCGCCCGCCTTCTCATAAAGCTCTGGCACCTTTGGGGTGGCATCTCCTATCTTTTCATGCGCCTTTGCAGCCCATATATAATTTTTCCCTTTTTCAAAAGTCTCTGCTGCCTTTTGAAAATCATTTGCCTTAACAAACTGTTCTCCTGCCTCATTAAAGGCGCCTGCCTTTAGATATAGCTCCCCTGCCTTTGCAAATGCCTTTTCCTCAATATACATCTCTGCAGCGCCAGCAAAGTCACCTGCCTGTTCTGCTAAGGCAGCAGCTTCTTTTATGCTTCCTTTTTGCCTGTGAATCCTTGAAGATATCTCGTTGCTCTTTTTTAGATCACCGCCGAGCTTAAAGCTTTGCGAGGATTTTTCAAGGCTATTGCCTTTTAAATAGTTTTCTCCTGCCTTAATAAAGTCGCCTTTTTTCTCAAATAAGACAGCAGCCTCATTAAAGAGACTGTCTTTTAGATAGACATTGATTGCCTTATCAAGCCTGTTGGCCTTTTCATACAGCCTTCCGCTTTTATATGCATAACCTTCTCTTGAGCCAGCATCCCTTCTCTGAGCCCCTGCTTCTATAAAACATTTCTCGTACAACTCTGCTGCCTTGAAACTATCATCTGCCTTTTCATAAAGCTCTGCAGCGCTCTTTGAAAATCCTGCCTGCTCATACATCTGCGCAGCCTCTTTATCCTTTCCAATCTGTATAAAAAGCTCTCCTGCCTTTGTTCTGTTGCCAATCTCTTTATAAAGCCCTGCTGCCTTTTCAAGATTGCCAATCCTTTCATATAGCTCTGCCGCAGGTTTTAATTCCTTTGCCTGTTCATATAATTTTGCAGCCTCCTCAAATTCATCTATAGAAACATATAACTCTGCTGCGGTAGAATAGTCCTTATCAGCCACATACTTTTTTATGCTCTTCATTACAGCCTTTTTATCTGCCTTTGCCATTGCCTTTTCCCTTGCTGCGCCCCTCATTTGCTGTATTGGCCTTAGCAAAGGCGAGAAAAGGGCATTTAATGTCTTAAAAAGGATTAAAAGGAATATTAATAACAGGCCAAGGAGCAGAAAGGGTATATAAGGGGCAGCCCACGGTATGCTTAATAGAAATGCTATCTGGGTAGAAAGCTTGTTTATGTAGTTAAAAAGGACAGTTGGGTTCATTAGATTGATGTTATTTGTTAAGTTATTATTGTTGCTTAAAATACTGCTCTAATCAGTATTTAAGTATAGTAGAGGGCAGTTGTTTTGTCAATGTAGGGGGAAGGAGTTAGGCAGAAGGGTTGTATAACAATGAGCTCACACGCTGCGAAACGGTCGGCTTGGAGCGGCTTGTTAAATCGCGTCTATGCGGCCCTTTTAAGACTGATATGCACGCCAGCCCTTGTTGCAAGCGCAATTAGCATCTCAAGGCTGAAATTCTCCCATTTGCCTCTTATTAAGTCAGAGACCCGGGACTGGCTGATACCAAGAACGTCAGCCGCTTTAACTTGCGTCAGCTTCTTGCTTTTGATGATCTTCCGCAGATCAGCCATGATCTCGGAACGCATCTGAAGAATTGCGGCTTCCTCAGGAGAAAAGCCCAGATCGAGAAATACATTGCCGGAAGATTTGACAATGGGTTTTTTCATAATACTATCCTCCAATTTGTTTATATCGCCTGCGAGCAATTTCAACATCATGTTGATTCGTTTTTCTGCGACCCCACGACCTATGCCGGTCATGGGCTTCCAATCGTTCGGCTCAAGTCCGCATTGAACGGAATATAATTCAAAGCCCGCTGCTTTACGAGCTTCGTCCGGGAAATTCCGGAGATCGTCGAGACTTGAACCTATAAAGTTCAGGGGTTTCATAATCTCTTTTTGTATTATATAAGTTTTTATATATTATGCAAGCAGAAACTTTGTAAGGGAGTTAATCTGAAAGTTCAAGAAATTTTTTTGAAAGATTATCAAGCTCATGATTTATACGGGAAAGCTCACGAAGAAAAAAGATATAATTTTCCTAAAGGGTATTCTTTATAACAGACATATTTAACTACACATTAACTACATTTTTACAAATTCTCAATAATGTAGTTAATTTTGCGAACCTGCTCTGTTATGGTGTTTTTTGAAAACAGTCTTTTTCTACAACCGCATTTTCACATACGCGATGCGTCCGGGAGAACACCACGCATCAGCGGCCGCGAAGAGGCGGGCCCAAGCCCGTTTCGAAGCGGTCCGCTGCATGGGCTTGTTGGGCGTCATGCTCATAGTTTGGACGCAGACGGGGGATTCCGGCGAGCGTCGATGACAAAAGCGGAAATCTTGTACCCGGTCGCAGCTTTGACTTGAGCTACTTTCTTCTCTATGTCCTTTAAGCGACCGAGATCTTTCTCGGACTGCACCACGACTACGAAGTACCCGATTCGCACATCTTCAGCCTCTTGATACTTCGGGAGCTGCCGCGAGAGGCCATTCCAAAACTTGGTATTCCGAGCGAGCTTCAATTCAAGAAGAGAGCGGAACTGGTACCCCTGCGAAACCTTGAAGTCGACTGGACCTCGGCCGATGTTCACCTCTCGCGAGATATCGATATCGTTGGCCTTGCAATAGTGCTTAATCACACCGAGGAAGAGTAATTGAGCTGCCTCTTCGCCCTTCGGCGGCCCATTGTCATTCCATAGAAGCTGCCACCCCGCGTTGTTCTCAACGTAATTTCGGAACTCTGCTAACAGCGCCTGAATAAACAGCATAAACTCTTTCTCGGAGGTGAACCCGAGTTTGAGCGGAGTGCTGCGACAGTACTGGGCAGTAGCGTCGTACCATTTTACCAGGCCGCGCCGATCCGCAAAGTAGTCGTATGGCCGAGATCCTTCTTGTTCAACGTGCTCTAAGAACTCAGCACGAAGCTCAGGATGCTTGCGTGCAAAGTCTATGATCGTTTGCTTGTCGACGTTTCGAGTAATGTCAGCGCCGAAATCGTTGCGGAGAGTTTCGTTCTCGTTCGAATAGCAGAAGTCCCAGAAAGCGTCGGCAGAGATGGTCGGGAGATCGCGGAGATATCTTTCGGGAACTAGGAGCACGGGTAGATCGTTGTATGGGTTCTTGGGTATCGAGATCGTCAGCGGCATCCACCGTTGATATTCCGCGGAGTAGGCGCCGCGAGAGTATTTGAACTCGGTGCGGGGAACGCCGTGTTTCTCACAGATCGTTTCTGTGTAACGTACAAACCTCTGCCTCAGTAGATTCGCCGTGATGTCGCTGATTCGGTCGGCACCGATACCTTCGCGAAGGATGCTGATCTCTTCGAAGTGAGAGAACTCCTTGATTCCAGCCTCAACAGCTTCCCACAGCGCTTCGGCAATCACCCGTGCGAAGCCGGTACCTGAACCCGCGCCCTTCGTCGTCCCGGTCGCATATCCCAGACACAGTTCTTCGGCTTCTGGAAATACCAGTAGGCTAAGCGCTCTCCTCCAAAATAGGTGCGTCTGATCTCCCTTGGTCTTGGCAATTAGAGAAAAGATGTCGTTGAAGAACCTGATGATCTCCTTATGACTTCCCGAGAAAAGGCCCTTCTCCCCGGCGTAAATCAGAAACGGGTCGATGAATAGCTTGGTATCTACGGAGAGGACTGGATCGAACCAGTCGTCCCGCCGCTTCTGCCGCCTGACATTAAAGACTTCAGAGAATCGCAAGGTGTACGTTTCCCTCGGTGCTCATGACGCCCAACAAGTTATTAGATAGTTTCTTATTATCATGTCAAATTTAAAAGCAACTAACAAGTTTTTTCTAACTTCCCAATATTTTTAATCTATTGTAGCTATACGAAGTATATATAATTGCCAGAGCCTTTGTCAAGGCAGGCATACAGTCTACCAATGCCTTTGTTGAAGTGCCTTAATTGTTCTTTGGAACCCTTAATGCCAGTATTAATTTTGCGCACCAATACACAGTATACAGCATGAATGCGATAAATATTGTCAGAAAAACGCCTTCATTAAGCCTGACCGGCTCAGCAAGATTGGCCTCAATTGTGTTGTTCTATTTTTTATATTCCCTTTCATCGCCGTCATCAAGTAGGCGCTTCTCAACCCATGATTTAAGCTTTATTATGGCAACTATTTTGCCATTCTTCTGAATGTATCCAACATCAAGCAAATCAGGAGTTCCATATACAAAGGGCTGATAGAGCGGCCTTATCTCATAACCAATGGTTTTGCCTTTATTATTTAGAATACTGCTCAATTGAGCCCTGTAAAATGAAATTGGCTGGCTCACAAATCTCCTTGCCTCATCAAGCGCCTCTTCAGCAGGAACACCCTTTTTTGTTTTATAGTTAAACTCACGCGCATACGGTTCAAAGATAAACTGATCTCCTTCTTTGTCAAGGATTGCAATGGTCTCTACATCTTTGGCATGGCTGTATCCATATAATATAAGCGTGAACATGCCTTTAACATCAGAATCAGTTGCCTCTTTTGTTTTTAAAAATCTTTCAAAGGCAAAGGAGTCAGTATATGCAAAGGGCGATATAACCACAAATATTAAAATTAAGATAATAGCACTGTATTGCCTCATAATTATATAATAGCAGAATCAAATATTTTCAGCTACTAAAGATTAGCCGGCTCATTGTATTGCCTTCCTCTTTTTTTAAAATTTTTAATGTCAAAAGTTTTTTCTATAATAATATTTAACATCCTCCCTTTCTGTTGCCTTCAAAGCGCAAAATCTGTTTTTATTCCGTTAACAGCCCGCACCTGTTTAGCGAGGGCAAATTCTTCCTTCACTCTGCAAATTACCATCCCCTTGATGAAGGCATTATCTCCATAATATCCCCTCAATGCATGGAATCCTTTAAGGGCATCCGGCCCTGGTGCGCCGGCCAATTTTGCCTCAATGGCGATAAATCTGCCACCTTTATCAATCAGAAAATCCACCTCCTGCCCGTCCTTTGTCCTCCAATAATAAAGCGGAGGGTTGGTTATCCCTTGCTCAAGAAAGGTGCGGTATATCTGGTTAAAGGCATAGGTTTCCCATATTGCGCCGGCAAGATGAGACTTCTCTATCTCCTGCCACGAAGAAAGACCCATCAGGTGCGCCGCAAGGCCGGTATCGAGAAAATAGAGCTTTGGAGATTTTACAAGACGCTTGCCGATACTGCGGTAATAAGGTTCAAGCAGGGCTATTATATGGGATGCCTCAAGCACCGAGACCCATGATTTTATAGTGTTGGGCGCAACCCCAACGTCTCTCGCCAAATCAGAGAGCGATAGAGTTTGGCTCGTTCTGACAGCAGCCGCACGCAGGAACCGGTTAAAATCCCTCAGGCTGCCCACACGCAGTATATTCCTGACATCCCGCTCCAGATAGGTTGCAACATAGGAGGGATGCCAGTGCCTTGGGCTGATGAATTTATCAGCATAGAGGGCAGGGAAGCCGCCTCTGCTGATATACTCCTCAACAGACGGCATGAAACCGGCATCTGACAATTCCCGTGCTGACAGCGGCTGCAGGCTGACAATGCCGCAGCGTCCGGCAAGGCTTTCAGTAAGGTTATGCATCAGGCTTAGGCTCTGCGATCCGGTTATAAAAAACTGTCCATTTTTCTTTGACGCATCAACTGCAAGCTTGATATAACGGAATAATCCCGGCACATATTGCGCCTCGTCAATTATAACCGGGTATTGCAATGACCGCAGAAACTCCATTGGCGCATTCTCAGCATCTGCGGCCTTTGCTGGATCGTCGAGGGTTACGTAAGCATACTCAGGGAACAGATGTGCGAGCGTGCTCGTCTTTCCGACCTGCCTCGCCCCCGTAACGAATACAACAGGGAACTGTTTGGCAAATTGCCGTATAACAGGCTCTGATTTTCTTGGTATCCACATGCAGATATTATGCAATTAGATTGCAAATATGTCAAGCACAAACCGCTTGTTATTCAATCAAAGATATTTTAAGCGCTTCTCAGCCGCCAGCTTGGACTCAATCTCGTCAAGAGTGATGCGGTGGTTGACATAGTATAGGTTAAGGATAGAAACGCCCTTATTTTATCAGCACGCAATATGACGGATGCTGAGAGGAGAAGATATGGGCAAAGGTAAAAGCTCTCTTTCAAAAGTAAAGTCTTATAAAGAAATTGGTGAGTTTTGGAATACGCATGAAATAACAGATTTTTGGGATAAGACTAAAAAAGCAGAATTTGAGGTTGATATTGAATCCGAGATAACCTATTATGCATTAGATAAAAGCCTGTCTGAAAAACTTCATGCGATTGCACATAAACGGGGTGTTTCTGCGGATACCCTTATGAACTTATGGATACATGAAAAACTGCAGGAGCAGGAGAGTTAGAAAGGGTAGTAGAGAGAAGAGAAGGAGCAAAAGTCAATAGGCAAGCCTGACCCCATTCCCCATTCCATTCCCCATTCATTCAGCATCTTTTACACGCTTACACTCAATAATAAGCCTAATAAAATTCTTTTGGGCGGTGAGGTCGATAAAGCCGTTTTGTCCCGTTTCAATGTTTCGCCATGGATATTCTCGTCTTGCGATTTTCCAGTCATTAAGATTTTTAATCGTATTCTCAACTGCTATCTGGAATGGAAATCCAGATGAATTGACATTCTTGTTTAGCTTATTTTCATCCATTGTAACCTTCTACCCCTCATCGTCAGAGGTCTAACGATAAAGCTCACCTGCCGCTATGGAGCGCAGCGGAATAGCGGTCAGGTGGAGCGCCTTGTTATACCAAATAATTATTGCATTATGTACTAAACCATTCTCGCCAATTAGTCCAACCAGTCTTTTGATAAGTTTGATCTGGTGCCGAAGGAAGATTATTTGGCCTATCCCCCCTTTTACAAAAATCTCTCCATCCTCTATCAGATTTAATATTGAATTTCGCGATATATTTTTTTGATTCTTCATAAGTCATCCAATTTTTTTTCGGTCTATTTTTATAGGAACAAATCCTACATCTTTTGCCACTCCTCCATCTCCCTAAAGTTGTATCGAAAACTGTATTACAGTTTAAATGCTTTATAGTAATTTTCTTGTTGGCATTGATGTATTCTTTGCCAATTAGCAAATAGTCTCCAGAACTTTCTATTATTTTTTTTACTTGTTCATAAGAAAAGGTAAGTTTTTTAGTAGCTTTTTTTCTTTGACATACTGGGCATCTATACCCGCTATTCCATTTTGAAAAAGAAGATGTCCATATTTTATTACATTTATTATGCAGTAATTTTAATTCCTTATCAGCACCTTCATATTTCTTATCTAAAACTTTATATTTATTATTTTCTTCCTCCTCAATCTTATGGCATACATAGTCATAGGTATATTTTTCATTTTTTGCACATTTAGGACACCAATGACCCTGCCTAATCCTTGAAAGAGGAGCAATCCATTGATGACCAGCGTGGCATTGCCATTTAATCTTTTCATGGGTACTTGAAATTCCTTTTATTAAACATTTTCCATTTTTAGATTCGGCTATTTTGTTTGCTGCAACAAACAGATTTTTTGAATAAAGTAGTTTTGTATCAATTTTCACATTAAAATTTAACCCGCTCGTATCAATCCCCAATCTTTGACATTCTATAAATATTGCATTTGGTATTTCCTTATCTTCAATTTGATAATTTAAAATAATTAATTTAACTCCATGTTCCCTGCATAATTCTTCTTTTATCAAGTCATCTTTTTTTCTGTTGTCTAATTTTGCATCGTTATCAATAAATTTTTTTACCAGTTTATAATGCTGGATACCATGATATTCAAAGCCGATATTTAATTCACCGCAGAATCCATCAATTTCCATACGATTTCCGTTGTTATTCACAAGCCATTCAGGTTTAATTCTTGAAAAAGGTTTTTGAAAAATATTTTCCAGATATAATCGCGTCATTTTTTCTTTACGAAATGTTGCACAAACAGGACACCATTGCCCGCGTGTTAACATATTTGAAGACATTAAAAATTCATGCCCTAAATCACATTTAAATAGCAATTTATCTTGGTTTGATAGAAAGTTATCTGATAGACATTTACCGCCTCTGGAAATAGCAATATTATTTATCTTATCAATCGTATTAATGTAACCATTGCATTCTTTACAGTTATATCCTCTTGCGACACTTGCTGGTATCATCTCAAAACTATGTCCTTTAGCACATTCCCATTGCAATTTTGTTTGTGAATTTAAATATTCATTAGACAATAATTTCCAACCTCTTTTATTAGCTAATTCTTTCATCTTTTCAATGCTTCCTTTTGCATAGCCGGAGCATTCTCTACACCAATACCCTTTTATTATAGAACGAGGATTGGCTTCCCAAATATGATTATTTTTACACTTCCATTTAATGTTTTGCTTTGTGGATATAAATTCTGACAAACACTCTCCCCCTCGAGTTTTAGCTAAAACAATCATATCATCGGTATTATATTTTTTATGCTTTCCCATTGAAATATTTAAGGTATAACAAGTTATTAGGCAGTTTCTGTATAATGTTACTATACGCATGTTATACGGAAACCGGATAATTCCAAAAGCTGAAAAAAAGCACTTACTAATCAGTTCATAAGTAAAGACACATAAAACTTTATCCGTCATGCCCGAAG